>NZ_ARPN01000188.1:0-98829 GCF_054966645.1 Pseudoalteromonas sp. SANK 73390 | reverse complement strand
CATGATGCCGCGCGCGAAAACTTAGCGCCAATTGTGCGAAAACTGCGAAAAATGAAAGTTTCACTATGTTAAACAGCTTTCCAAATTATTAAACCTCAACTATGCTGCAAACTTATTCAAAGGAAGTATACGAAGGAGCAAGTAATGTTGGCTGAGGCAAGCGCGTTTGCAACAATTGTGGGTTTGATATGTAATTTTAAATCCGAGTCGAGATCTTCATCACAAGATGACTATCAAGAGTTTACCGAGTGGCTCGGTACAAAACGACATGAAAAGGTTCTTGAAGAGCTTGAAGAAAATCAATTGTTGGCAGTCAGTATTAAAAACCTTTTAAGGCAAAATAATGAAGTTGTGCTCAATAAACTATCAAACCTCAATAGCATTCTATTAGACATATCATCTCAACTAGATAACTTTAAAGATATAGCCTCAGCGACTTCAAAAAGAGAAGGCCTTTCAGATCAAGCTGTTTCAATATTACGTCAACTTTATGAATCAGGAGGTAGTTCATTCCTTGAAAGTAAACACGGAAACGAAGTGAATCTTAATATATTGGATGTGCCTAATCCAAACTCATATATAAAGATTGAAGACTTTCGCTTTGTACATAGCGATCTAAATCAACTATCTTCTCTTGGCCTTTTGAGCCTAGATTACAATCCTCATGGGAAACGAAAATTTATAATTACAAGAGCTGCCGCTAAGCTTCTTGAGAATATTAACTAAACCTCAATCTCTGTATACGGTAGGTCTGGTGCTGGGCCTACTATGCGATCATTCTCTATATATGCACTGCCACTTTCTACGCTATCACCCAACACCGTGCTTTGTGTTTCGTCTGAATGTTGTACCAAGGTTGTACCGTTTTGATTCACCGTGATCACTTTCACAATGCTGCGCTGAGTTGTAGCCAGTACAGTGCCGAGTCGATTTAACGTATTAGACATTGCTGATCACCTTAATTGTTTGGTTTACAGTGATTGCACCTTGGCTGCTAATTGATGTGCTTAATGTAGTACTGTCACAGGTGGCTTTATAGAGTGCGTCTGAATACCTGATCCCAACAAGCATGCTTGGTCTGATTGGTGGCAAGGTTGAGAGTAGCTTAGTTCTAATTGTGGACTCTTGTTTGTTACCACTTCTTGCCAGTTCACATGTGCCACGTTGGCGAGCTGCTTGGTTGTCTGTGATTAGGCTGTCAACAATATCTCGGGCATACATATCGCCAGCGGTGCCACTGCGCTTGATTTTACACGCTACGCCTTGTTGCTCGCCGCGCACAAACACGGCATTGTATTCGGGTTGTGTTGTATCGCGGGTGTTATGTTCAAGTATTAATGACTCGTTGAGTATGACATCAGGGCTTGCTTGCTCGGTACTCCAAGGGTTGACGGGCCATTCAGGCACAACCGACACTGTTTTGTTTATATCGTCTATATCGAGTATCGCTCCTATGCTGCTGGCGATTTTTAATAGTGCGGCGGCGGGTGTTAACCCTCTATAGCTAAACGCGCCTTTTGGCACTGGGTAGTCAATCATTTGGTTGTCGAGCGTCCAGCCTGAGTTTTCTAATATATCATTCATGATACCAGCGGCAGTTTTATCAATGCTGTTGGTGTAGTTAGTTGCTCTTGCATATGGTGCTGAGAGTAACGCAAAGCGGCTGCGTATATTGGCTGAGTATGAGTTGTGTGCGAACTTACTACTTATAGATGCTTGCTCGCATATCACTATAAACTCATAGCCATTGACGGTGAGTTTTAGTTCTTTGCCTATTGCACGTTCCATATCGATGCGAGAGCAAAACTTAATATTGCCCGTTGCACTGAACTGACCGCGCGTTGACGTGTAACTAAATTGGCTGATTAATATTTGTTGAGCGTTATCAACTCGCTCACAGGTAATAGTCGGTTGCATGATATAAGCTCGTTGTAATTGTGGCTCTATTGGAATTTTTCTATCAATGGGTGGTATGTCGTCGTCAGATCGAATGAGTCCACCGGGTAAGCCCCAGTAACACACTTTATTTGGTACATTGAGGCTCAATTTGACTGGGTTAGTGTGAGTTACAGCGCGTTTATTAAATCTAATAATCACTTTCCCCGGGGATGGGTGTGCAACTCGATAACATATATACGCCCTATCTGTAGGGCCATAATGAACGGTAAAAGTGCGTGCTACTTTTATTGTCTGTTGCCAATTTTGAATAGTTTCAAACACGGAAAGTGGGTGTGTTTGCCAATTAACCATTGATTCGCTGAGTTCAATATCACTTCGCTGCCAACCTATCGTCGTTGCACTCTTCACACTTTGACTGTTTGACCAAGCATTAACTATGAGTGCGTTAATGTTGTTTTGGACCGCAAACGCTAAAGCGGTTTGTTGTGCCAATGATGCGCGAAGCGCATGGGCTAAGACGCGCACCACAGTTCTTAATTGCTCTGTGTTGTGTATCAGGGTGCTTTCAACCCCAACCAATTCAGGCTCATTAGGTGTTGGCGATTGACCAAACCGAATAACGATAGGCGATTTATATACTGCATAGGGTTTGCTAAACCTTATTTTTATCACTCAGCACTTCCCTGATCTTGAGACGGCAGTTTTGCTTGTACTCTATCTACCGTTTCAGCATTAAACTCACCGGTATCATCAAATATCGTAACCATTAAATTTGGCTCAACACCGTACTCTTCAGGAGTAACAATGCTTACTTGGCCACTTTCTGGAACGGGGCCATGCCAAATTGAATTAAGAGTTCTTCTATTCTGGACAACGACACGGGTTCCGTTGGTGTCAATATTTAACTGCAACTGAGCACGGGGGTTATTCACTTTATTTGGAGATATTTTAAGCTTGAACATAATTACCAACTCTCGATATTTATCCAGATCGAACTTTTATCAGACCCAGCGAAACGCAGACTCCAGTATTGCTGACCATCAATGGCTTTAATTGTCGGCCAGTAATGGCTACTACCTATCCCCATAATTGTTTGGATCATCCCCGGCATATACCCCCGCAAATTAGGTTTTTCTGGGGCTTCAGGATATTTAATTTGAGACATGAAAGTGCTCAGCAACGGGATAGGTGCATAGCCGAGTATGTCATCATCAATATCAGTCATCTCATGGGACGAACTAGAAATTGCTTTTCTCGGTGCATACGTTCTATACCCATCTGAATTATCAGCGTTATATATCTTTGGGTAACTAGTGCTAGTTCCAGAGTTTACAGATTCAATCATGTAATCCAAAGAGTCTTGCCAAGACGTTGATGTAGTGTCTCCTTTTCTTACCCCACAACACGCCATAAATTTACCAGCATCAACCTCTAGTCGTGAATGAATGTCACCACAAAACATAGAGAAGTTATACCAAGTGCCAGATTCGATTGTATACTGTTTACTCGACTTGCTTCTTGTTGTGTCAACGTGACCTAATATTAAATAAAACGCATAGCCAGTACCAATAATTGCCCATGCATTTTGCTCAGATCCTGCACTGACCGGGTGCTTAAATGCTTGTGTATAACCAGCGTGATAAGGGGTCTCAGTATCAATAAATGTTTTCGCCCCTTGAAACAACATAGGGTTTGAATTGAGTGACTGCTCCCAATCTAATCCTTTTGGCCAAAAGCGCACCATGCCGCCTGAGCCAATCTCAGTGTTGTTTTGATATACCACACCGTTAATGTTGTCGTGCACCTTGGACCAACCTAATGGTTGTTTTGTACCATAACCATCAACCAAACATGCATTTAGCACGGCTCTTATTTCACTGCCAGTGCCATATGCTTGGTTAATTTGTGGCGCACCTTCATCATCCCATCTATACACTGTTACTGGTGTTGTCATTAGTCTTTGTTTCCTCTGAATGCCAATGTTGAAGAATCGTATTTAATCTCTGAATGCCCGGGCGATACGGAGCGAGTTAGTGCGATAGGTTTGCTGGCTGTGGTGGTTTCAAATAAAAAGCACTCGCCGGGGTTTAATCCTGCGCCAAACGCTTCTTTGCGTATAAGCAAGTAAGGCGCGCCAGCAAACGGGTTTACTGGGGCGCAATCGGCACTTGTTGAGCCGTGATAAATTGTGCCCACATGCTCACCAATTAATTTATAATCAGTGGTGCTGGTAAACACGATGGCCCAGCGCTGAGCAATTGCGCCTATGTTGCTTAGTTCAATTGGGTATTGCGTGGTATTAATGGCACTAGAAGCGGGTGAACCTGTTGCACCAAAGTTGTTTTGCCAAGCGCTGAGCGTACGCTCGTCTTTGGTGGTAGCTTGTAAGTCACCCATTACATAGGCGCTTGATATTGTAGCCCCTGCGGGGTAAGTGCGTTTAAGTGGGGTTAAAATACGTAGCGTGCTACCTTGAATGTTGTCTACAGTCACAAGCTCTGACAATACCGCTGTTATGATGAACGGGCCAGTAAACGCGCTAATGCCCGCGTTAATAATTACACGGCCTAGGTCTTTGTCATAACTGTAATTATCATCGTTTGCGCTATACAAACTTAGCCCGTCATTATCGACAATATCCACCCAGTTCGCGCCCATTGTTACGCTAATACTCTGGCCATTACTTAAGCTCGTATGTACGGCTCTGCGTCTGTCTTGTACGCATATGATGTTGAATTCGTGAAATATCGGGACGTGTCCGCCCTCGGGTAATTTATTACGGTCGATGCCACCCGGAGGGCTGGGCACATTTATTTCAGTCACTTCATCGTAGTCATAGGTAATGCTGCTTGATTGCATTTCTATCGCAAAATTGAGCGTTACAACGCCTTCGTTAGTGACATTGCCCGATATATTTGTGCCAGAGATTGCACCTGTGCTGTTACTGGATGCACTAAAAAGTGAGCCGCTTAAACTTCTCGCTTTTATGTACACGCTATCACGCGCAAATTGCGACGGTATAACAAATTCTATATCTGTTACTGTATGAGGTTTGATTTTGATAAGTGCGCCAAGGTTTTCGGTCACTGTGCCTTCATAATTAACGGGTTCAACCTCGGTTATCACCCCTGTATTGTAATCAATGCTTGCAAATACATAGCCATTGGCAATAAAACGGCCTTGTCCATCGTCTTGATAGACGGTATTACTACCCACTTTTTTAAGGCGTGTATGATATGGTTCAACGGATTCACCCGCATTTAAATTTAATTGGCCATTGGCAAATACATGGTATCTAAAATCATTTTTAGATAAGTAGTACACAAAAAGAGTGCGCCCAGATACTAGCGGAGAAGAGAGCTTGCCAGAGACGGTTGTACCATTGATAAATGGCCCTTCGGCTAAGTAGTCGATTATGTATCTACTAGAGCGGTACTCTGTTTTAATGTTTGGATATTCAATTAGTAAATCAGGTATATCAAGACTGAACTCCCATATATTGCCGTAGCTGGTTATTGTTGCTGAACGAAACATCTCAGAAACTGGCGGCTTTAACCCCACTTTTGACGTGCGTCTTTGTACAGTTGGAGCAAGCGAGCGCGTTACTTGGTCAACTTGCAGTTCTAGTGTGTTTTGCGTTGTTGCTGTCGTTAAATATGTTGTGCCGTGAAATTTTGTATTGCTATATGTCATCATATCGAGCATATCTGGCAGCAAACTGTCATCACGCAGTAGCTGAGACTCAACAAGTAGCGTGCTCACCAACGGGTCTTCCGGTTGGTCGCTGATAAACACATGCGCATCTTGCAGTTTACTTGCGTCATTCGTTGATACGGCTGGGTAGAGTTTCACTAAATCAAATGCACTTCGTGCGTGGTCAACATCGCTGATAGAGCTAAAAACATCATTAAGCTTGCCACTTACAACTGCTTTGTTGGTGCGGTGCCCACCTGCGTTTGGTGCGCTGCCCAAGCGCTCAGGTTTGAATATTTTTAAGTGACTGCGGATAATACTCATCGTTATACAGTCCTAAGTTTTAATGTAATATTTTCAAAATGCGTCGGAGCTGAGTCACTGAAATATTGTAACGCTGAGCCAGTAACTGGCATTTGGCTGTGGTCCCACACAACTGTATATGTCGTGCCACGTATTGCGATGTCAAATGCCGCTAACTCAGTTTGACTGTGTTCAAATAGCGGGATGTAAAGCGCTGCTTGCTCCAGTACGCTTTCAATCGTAATGGGACGGCCCACAATCACCGTTTTTTCAATGTGCTGTGCGCCGTTGAGGGCATGTTCAGATTGCTCAGCAATTGCTTGATAGCTGTGTTCATCTGTCCAGATTGCATTGTCTAATTGAATGCTATTTATCTCTATCATTGCGCGCTACTCAGTTGCTCTAGTTCGTTTAATAACTCGTCTCGGATGTGGGCATATATTTCTTCCGTTTTTCCGTTTGGTAGGCTTAATTGCAATGTTATTGCTTTACCAGAATGTTGTCGCGAGAGTGTATCAATTAGTCTATTTACAGCGTCAATTAATGCGCTGTTAGTGGTGCTAACAACTGCACGGTTGCTTGATGGGGTTACATTTGTAGGCCAGCTTATTGCTGTGCTTGAGCTTTTAGGTGCTTTGCTAGATTGGGTTTTAAGCGCGGCTCTTTGTTTTTTAATCGCGTCAGCTAGCTCACTTCTCTTGTCCAAGCTTTGGTAGTTGAGTAGTTTAAATATTTTTTTATGTATCGCATCGAGTGCAGCTTTTGTTGTTGCGTTATTTATATCACGCTCAAACCGCTTGAATTGAGTCTCAGCCAGTTTTACGTGTGCGCGTCGCGCTCTTTCATTAAATATCTCAGTACTAGTAAATGAGTATGAAAAATCTTTTTCGTACTTCTCTTGATAATCAACAATTGTTTTAACTGACGGCCGCAGTCGTTTAGCTGAATTGTTAACTCTGGCTTGCGCTTGATCTACACGCTCCAGCTCATCTTTTTGCTGGCGCAAACTGACATAGTTGTCTTCAGCAGCCTTCGTTGCTTCCTTTGTCGCTTCAGTACCACGTTTTGTCGCGTCAGTCGCGTCATCTTGTGCGTTTTTAAAATCGCCCAATAGGTTGTTAACAACAGCTAATATTTGACTGATGCGCGCTTGTTTCTTCTGGTACTCATCAGCAGTGAGCGCCCCCGTTTTGTATTGTTGAGCTGCGTTAGCCAATTCTTGCTGCAACTTTTTTTGTTCGATTGATAGGTCTTTTAGGCTTTTTGTTTCAATCTCGCGCACTCTGGCTAAATCGGTTTCTTGCTCAATGACTAGCCCAGTCTGGTGATTGAGGGCTTTTTGTGCTTTGCTTTTTTGCTCTGCGGATGCGGTTGAACTTTCCAGTATTTTTTTATTGTCTTCCATCGCCACTTTTGTTTTAGCTAACGATTCTGCAAATTTGCGAGTGGCATCACTGTTTATGTCGGTGGCGGGCTTGAGTTTATTGGCTTTTTCAATGAGCTTATCTAGCTCTTCGGTTAACCCCAGTGCTGCGGCGGCCGCTTGCACTGACGCGGGCACCGTTTGGTCTGTAGCATCCGCAGCTTTCACGGCTGCATTGGCCCATTTTAAAAATGCCTGTTGTTGCATGGCAATCGGTTCGTTTTGCTGCTGAATTAGCTCAAACGCGCCTTGTAGTTTGGTGGCCGTTTCTTGCAGCGCCGCGCTACTGGTTAACCCTAACTCTTTATATGCTGCGCTCACATCACCTGCTAAGTAAGCTTGGCGCGCCAATGATTCATTATGCGCTTCAAACTTGGCTTTGAGTGAATCAAGCAGCACAACTTGTTGGCTGTACTCAGCGCCAGAGTTCACAAGGGCGGTGCGTGCTGAGTTTAGAGATTGTATAAAGCCGTCAACGCCTACGCGTACACCATTCAGGTTTTGTGCTTGTTGCTGTAGTGACTCAGTAACTTTGAGTGCGTCGGTCAGTGTTAGGGTTAAAAACGCTTGGCGCTCACGCTCGGCTTGCTCAGCACGTTTGGTTGCTTCTGCTAACTCTTGCTGTTTTTTGGCAACACCTTCAAAAGCGTATGCCCGCTCGTTCCACACAATCGTGCCTTGCTCAACGGCGGCGTCTAACTCATCAGTACTAGTGATTAATACGCCCGTATTTTCACTAACAATTTTGAGTTCTTCAGCAAGTTTGGCTGACGACACTTTTGCGTCACGTTGGCTTTGAGCTACTTGGTTCTCAAGGGTTATTAGCTTGTTGTACTCAACACCGACATTAAACACTTCGTTGATAAGTACTGTGTACAAACCGCCGCGCGCTATAAATCCTATGGCATTTTTCCACTTATTGGTAGCCAACGTAGCTGCATTTGTTGCAACGGTTGCTGACGTTATTGCGGTTTTATATGTGGTAAATGCACGGGTTGCGGCAACGGCACCGCTCACAACGCTACTAAAATACCCGCCAATCTTGAGCGCTAGCCATGCTTTTGCTACAAAGCCTATTTCTTCTCTGTACTCATATAATGTAGAAACCGCATCTTTAATAACTGTGCCTGTGTTTACAATGGTATCGCTGATTGCTTGCGCCCACTCCTGCAAACGGCCATCAGCGGCCATGGCTGCAAACTCGGTGTTGAGGGTGGTGAGCTGGTTCTTCAGCCAATCCATTGCGCCAGATTTTGCGATTAAATTATAAAACTGCTCTAGGTTGTCTTTGGCGTTAGACACTTGGCCACTGAATAGGGCCATTTGCGCCGCTGCTGAGCCTGTGCTTGTTCGGCCCATTTCATCAATCAACTGCTTAATTACATCACGACCCAGTTTGCCGGCAGTTGATAATTTTTGCAGCTCTTGAACATTTTTGCCCGTGGCATTTTCGAGTAGCTCCCACACAGGAATGCCACGCTCAACAAGCTGTAGAATTTCTTCGCCTTGGAGTTTTTGTTTTGCCCATGCTTGGCCAAGAGCCAGTGATACCCCTTGTACTTCTTCAAAGCCACCGCCCAACTTTAGTGCTTGGTCGGTGATCGCTTGTAATGTGCCATCCATCGGGTCAAGGCCAAACGCTTTGAGTTTTACAAACGCTTGGCTAACTTCGCCCAGTTGCAGCGGGGTGTTTTTAGTAAATTGCGTGACCCACTCAGTGGCCTTTGCACCACCTGCAATGCCGCCCATCAGCGCTTGCATTTGCACACCCAACTTTTCAAATTTATCGCCCGTTTCAAATACCGACTTAACAGCGCTGGCTACTCTGTCTAAACCAAAATAAGCTGCGGCCAGTGCGGCGACTTGGCCCGCAACTTTTTTTAAGCTGGTTGCATGGGCTTGCTGTGCTGCATTGCCTTGTTTTAAGTCATTGGTGAATTTATCAACGGACTTGCCTGCCTTATCAAACTGTGCGCCTAAATTGCGTTTTGATGCGCGTAAATTATTGGTATCAACGCCAGAGCGTTTAAGTTGCGCTTGCAGTGCAGCGTGTTTATTGGTGTTTTGCGTGAGTTCGTCACGCATTTGTTTTAAGTCGCGCTCTGCTCGCTCAGTTCCTTGCGCAAGCGCTGATAGTTGTTGATTGCTATCGTTCGCTTGGCGCTGTAATTCATCTAATGCATGGGTTGCGGCGGCCGTGGCTATCTCTTGTTGTTCTAGTTTTTGTTTTGATTGCTCAAAGCTACGGATAAGTTGTTGTTGGTTGCCCAAGCTATCTAGTTCGTTTGCAAGTTTGCCTGCTGTTTGAGCTGTATTTTTTGCGGTTTGTGTGGTGTCGTTTAGCACCGTGTTTAACTGCTCGGTTTTAGGCTCAGCGCTATTAGCACTTGTTGCTACACCATCAATTTGTTCACTGAGTTTTTGTGTCGCGGGGTTTGCAGCATCAGCGCTTTGCTCAACGTTGCGAAGCTCTGTAACGAGTTGCTCAATGTTTTGCTTACCTGTGGCTTCAGCCACAACTCTCAATGCTAATTCTAACGTTTTGTTTGCCATCGGAACTACTCAGTATTAAACAAGGTATAAAATCGTGAAAAAGGGGCCGAAGCCCCAACAGGGAATTAATCGTCTAACTCGGTGTAGATAAAGGGTGCAGGCTTACCATCCACAAGCTTTGCCGTGCCAGTTAAGCCACCGCTCACAAATTCGCTAGCGGCAAAGTCTATGCCTTTATCTGGCATTAATGATGCGCTGAATACTTCAAGCTCAATGGCTTTGCCATTAGCTAAGTTAGTACCTTCGCCAAATATGCGGGCACGTACTTGTGACTCCATGCCACCTTGAATACGCTTACCACTGCGCGCATTGTGCTGATAACTCGTAGTAATGCTGCCACCTGCATCTACTGCACCGCCTTTAACTGCGCGAAGTAAACCAAGGGCATAATTAATTTCGTAGTCAACACCAAGTGTTAATTCAGTGGATGCTTGTTTAATGCTCAAACCTGCTTCAGCAAGGTTTTTATGGCCCAACTCTAACCAGCCTTGGTTAGCGGGTAGTGTTTTAGCTACATCGGTTACGGTGCCGCTAGCATCATTTATTTCAACCACCTTACCCATCAGCGCAAGTGCCAAGAGGTCGGCGGGTTGGTCGTCAAATTCACAGGATATTTCTGTGGGTTTGGCAATTTTTACATCATCCAAAGCTTGGCCATAAGAAGCTTTTTTATTGGATGTGCGGGTTTTTGTGTCGGCATCAGTTTTTATCTCCAACTTGGTCATGTTGATAGGACCAAAAATGCCGATGCTTTGGTTTTGGTCGTTTAATCGGTCAATAAAGAAATTGCCCGCTACTAATAAGCCACTCATTACAGTGCTCCTTTAAACTTCATTTGACAGGTAAAGGCCAGCGGGTAAAACGCGTGGCCGCTTGTATATCTAGGTTTGATTGGGGTGTTAATGCGCTGCCAAGGGCCTGCATCGCCTGTTTTTTTGCCAGCTACTGCACGAATGGTTTTAGCAATGTTCAGGCCTGCATGTTTGCTGTTTTTACGCTCAGCAAGAATGACAAGCCACGTTTGCTTAATTTGCACATTGGCACCTGCTTGGGTGGGGCCATTTAGCTGCTCGCCGTAATATAAATAAAACAAACAAGGGGTGTGGTTGGTTTTATCTATTTCCGCTAAATCATCTAGTGCTTTAACGTGTCGAATGCCTGAAATATCGTTCAAAGCCTTTTCAAGTAACGGGCCAGCGGCTAAGTAGTCGTCTTTTATTTCAAACATCAAATAAACCCCTTAGACTTAGCGCGGGCAAATACGCTACCTGCGGACTCCATATAGGCCGTGTCGTTGGTTGCGGCTTTATCGCCTTGGCTATCGATACCTAGCGCCACCTTGCCTTGGTTGACCGCTTGTAAAAATTTCAGTGCATCCGTATAGCGGGTGTGTATGTGCTCTGGGGCGTTGTCGCTACTTAAAAAATAACGGGCAATGTCACAACAAATACGCACTAATGCAGTGGGTACGGTGCTTAATGGCAAGGTGTAACGGCCCGCTAAGTAGCCGTTAATTTCTGCTGTTGCATCAATGAGTGATTGCTCAAGCACAGGGATATTTATTTCACTGGGTGTGCTGCCTTCGCGCTCAGTGAGCAAAATTAAATCTTGCTCATTAAAGCGGGTTTGCATATCCGCTGTGCTGGCGTAACTCATGGTTATTGCTCCGCGTTAACAACGTTGCTCTGATACCAAGTCCAAGCATCGTCTCGTTGCGTGGCCGTTGGTTTTTGCTCACCTTCAACGCCATCCACTTCAAAAGCTAACTCATCCACAGTGGGCTTTTTGCTTGGCTTTAGCTCGTGCATTGCTGCAATGATGTGTGCAAGCTCTTCTGGTGCGTTACTTAGATCCAAAACTACATCGTTGCCCACACCTCGTGGCTCCATGTTTTGCGCCGTACTAGCAACTTCACTCGCTTTAAGCACTTGCACTTTAATGCGTGTGTCTTTTTTAAGTGCTTCAAGCTGCTGCTCAGACACTGGCACGTTATCGTTTTGCCCGTAATTAAGGGTAAGGCCCGCGCGGCGGTAGCCATTGGGTTGCTGACTGAAAATACATACTGTATGAGCTGTTTGATTAGCCATTTCATTGTCCATCCTATTTTTTGGCCCCAAATGATGGGGGCATTGGGTTAAGCGTCTAGGTAGTCAGCCACGCACAGCTTTAAGCGGCCTTTGAGTTCATTAGAGCTATTGTTTTCAATTTCGCGCTCAAGTAGCTTGGTTGCGACATCTTCAAGCTCTGGCGGTACAACTAATTTTCTAGGGCGAATACCTAATTTGCGGCCACCATCAGCCGTGAAGGTGCGCATTGATTTAATGCTGTGCCAAAGGTTGTCGGCATTGAGGGCGCGTTTATTGGCAAAGGCCAGTTGCCAAAAGCTAAAACCCGCTGCATCACGGCAATCCACGCCGTAGCGGAATAGTTTTTTAGTGAATACCGCTTCATCATCGACTTTGGTCATGCTGATAAAAACGGGCTTCTTACGCTCTTGAAAAATGATGGGTTTTAGTACTTTTGAGTCATCAATCACATACCAGATAGGTCCTGTGTAGGCACCGTCTTCAGCCATATTGGCTACGCTTTCAACTGCACCCGTGCCATCTGCTTTTTCATACACAAGATGGTCAGTATCAAAGTAGTTTTGGCCGTCATAGCAAAGAGTAGTAAAGCCTGCGCGCAGCAATGGCCAACATACTTCATCTGGGTGAATGCCTGCACTGCGGCCCAGCTCTTTCATAAGGGGGGCGTAGACGCCAATTTGGTCATCTTCTATATCATTACGCTCTACACTGACAGTGCCTTCAAAATCTTCATTCACAATGGTGTAGCCGTGGGCTTTCATTGACTCAAGCTGGCGTTCACCGACCCATTTTTTAAGTGAAGGGAATTTGCCAAGCCAGCCGTAAGTGTTGCTCTTGGTATTGGACTGGATCACCGTAGCAATTTCTGTGTATTGTGGTTCTGCTTCGCTTAAACCGTCTTGAAAGTTCTTTTTAAAGCCCGTTTGCAGGCTGGTTAATAATGCTGGGGTAACAATGGCCATTATTGGTTGTCCTCTTTAAGTAACGCGGCATAGTCGGTGTAACTAATACCTAATTGGTCGGCGGCGTATTTATGCTCTGTTGACAGCGCTGCGACACCTGTTTTCTGGCTGTCAGGTTTTGGTATATCCGGGGCTTGTTGAGCGGTTAAAGCCGCAATAGGACTGCGGCTATCAAGCACAGAGTTAAGTGCCGCTAAGCCGTTTTGCTTGCCCAGTTGTGTTAAATAGTCCACCTCAGAGGCGACCACTCGGCCATCTTGCTTGGCTTTATCTATGGTGCTTTCAATGGTCATGCCTTGGTGCTGGGTGTTCAATGCAGCGAGTTGGCCATAAAGCGCGTTGTAGGCTTCAACGGGTACAAATTTGCTGAGGTCTACTTGCTTGGAACCTTGCTCAACTTGTGCGGTGAGCACGGCAATTTGTGTGTCTTTGCTCTCGGTGGCTTTTACTTTTTGGTTAAGGTCGGCAATAGCGGCTTCACCTTGGCTAATATGCTCAGCGGTGACATCACCCGTTACGGTAATGCCAAGCGCCGCTAGTAGCTTTTGGGCTTCGTTCATGGGGCTTGTTCCTGTGGTTTGGGTAAAAAATTGGGCGTTTAGTACGGCGATTTCATCAAGGCCCGTTAATGCTGGGTCGTTGGTTAATGCAACGTGCAGTAATACAAGGGGGCGGCCTGTGTTCTTGTCGTATAAAAATACGGGGCTGACGTAGCGGTATTCTTTAGCAAGCAAGGCTTTGTGTGCGGCATCAGTCCATGCCACGTTTTTGGCATACACACCTTCACCGGGTACATACTCCAATGCATCGGGTTTAAACCAGCCAGAAGCGGGCGCAGGCTGGCCGTTTTTTTCTTTGTGTAGTGTTTGGTGCTCGTAATCAAACAAGAAGTCGTTTTTGCGGGTCGCTGCGCTGAGCTGCAAATTAGCAAAAGCTATGTCATCCATTAGCCATTTACGGCTAGGCACATCAAAAGGGCGGCCATCACGGCTGGCAAATTCACCATCGGGGATAATTAAAACGCGCTCACTAGTGCCGTGCTCGTTAGGTAGAGCTGTGACATTGCATATGGCTAAACCTAGACTTTGGGCAGTTGTGGTGTTTGGCATGTTCTGGCACTAAAATGTTTGTCTTGGTGCCAGTATGTGGATTTGGAGTGGAAGTGTATTTTAAACTGGGTTAATAAATACAGCTTATTCAAAAGGCGCTAAATGCTCTTTTTTCAGTCTGTTTAGTAACGTTGAGAGTTGCTGTTGTTCTGAACTATTAGGTTCAAGTTTGTCTATTATGATTTTGATGATGTCTGTTGCTTCATAAAATGCTTGGCTTTTTACAAAGAAGCCGTGCTCATCATACCCATTTTGTAATTTAGATAGATAAAGTAATGTTGTTATTCTTCCAAGATAGTCAAGATTGTGATTAGTTAAGATTTGCTCTATGACGTTAAGCTGTAAAAGGAGGCTCTGTTCAATTTCATAAAAAGCGGAATAAACTTCACCATGGCCCATTGCTTTTCTGGTAACTTTAAAAGTTCGGGCGCGAAGTCTAAGTTCTTTATTAGGAAATGGCTTGTTTAGAAGGCTTTGTATCTTTCCTTCCTCATTATGCAAGATTTCAACTAAGTAATTGACTCTTTCATATGAGGCGTTTTCTCTTTGTACGGATATTTGCTGCTCTATTATATTTGTTTGTGCTCGTGTAGCTTCAACAAGTTGTACATTTATGTTGGTTTGGTTTGACGCTTCAAGACTCATTGCCTCCTGTGATTCCCGTGTTCTTTTCAACTCTAATCGGCTAGCTTTAAGCTCCTTCATTTGTAGAAGCAAAGAGAATATAAGCATTAAGATGGTACAGAAGGTAAGTAAGGGGTTTAGCATCCCACCAAAGAAGTCACCAAGCGCACCAAATTGACCACGCAATGATTCCCAATTTTTGGCGTCATAGCGTACAGGAAATAGTTGTTCGAACCCTTGATAGTAGATAAGAACAAAGAACGAGGAAAAAATGAATGCGATTGAGGGAATCACCCACATTGCGTGTCTAACTACTTTAGAAAAGCTTTCGAGAGAGCTTTCTTCATTCTGCTCTTGCTGATTTGATATATGTAATTCTTTATGGGGCGTTGCCATTTTAGAATATTCCTATTAAAGGTGTGGTTATATTCGTGAGGGGCGGCTAGGTGTCTTCTTTTCTTACTTCAGGCTGTTTTAAATCAGGGTTGTCTTTGTAATCAGTACTCAATTGAGTTTTGAATGCTTCCCTAGCTGAAGATGTCATATCAGCAAAGTCTTGTGTGTCATCAGCACGGATCTTTATTTTCATATCTAATGCTTGTTCGTACATAGCTTGATATTCATTTTTTTTCTCATCGCTAACGAGAGGGTCGTTTAGTACTTCTCTAAAAAGTTCTAGTTGTTTGCTGTTTGATTTGTTGAACAAAAACTTGAATCCATTTAGAGTTCCTAAGTTACCAATCAATTTTAAACAGTGTGCTACGAATAGCGTGAAGGCGGGAATGAAGGTAATAACCACTTGCTGCACACTTTCATTAGGAATGTCTTGGGCTGCGTACAGTGCAACGCCACCAATGAGAGAAGCGCTTGTATTTGCGATAGATGACACTTTTTTCATCGACACTCTCTATCTTGCTTTTCAATTTTTTTATGTAGAGCAAGCAAATCCTCATACGGCGTTTTTTCGCTAACTCTGACTTTTCGTGTCTTTTCCACACCATTGACGTTTTCTTTGAATGTGACTACTACACCAAAGAATTTACATAGTAGTGTGTATACTATGATTTTCGCTCCCCAATAAATGAAAGGAGCTAATGCTACTACAAGCACTAATAGAGCTATTTTATCATGCATTTAACTCCCTCCTTTAATGTTCATGTTTCAGTTCTCTCATTAAGTAATTTACAAGTACACTTCTTCAATAAACCAGTTTTTCTCAGTGGTACTGTTTCGCTTGTATTGGGCAACAAGCTTGACTCTGTATGCATCGTCAAAAACGGCTTCGCCCATCCCGCCCTGAACATGTCTAATAAAGCTGGCATCTTGCATCGTGACAGTTAAATCTTGATCATCATAGTTAATACGCCAGTTTTTCTGTTTATCTTTATGCACTGATAAAAAGGTAACACGTACGTTGTCATGTATTTCGTCTTCCATCGTTTGCTCTTTTACAGGGTAGCGCTGTGCTCTAAAACTTGCAGAATCCTCTTTTTCTATATCGACGATTACTTCACGCGATTCAGAATCTCCACGAATGACCTCTAGGACCTGTATACCTTCTTTGTTAAGAGGTTTTTGAACAAACTTGTTGAATGCTGTTCTTATTGTAGGAGATGCTATTGCATTTCGTAAAAAACCATCGACCTGCAATGTTGAACCATCTTCTTTAGCTATGATGCAGTGGCCATCAGTGTGATGTGCAAGCCGATCAATAGTTTCACCTTGTAGCCACTTCAAAGCTCCAACAATACCTCCTGCAAGAGCAGGAGCGCCAAATCCGATAGCTGATAGTGTGCTAATATCAGTTGATTCTATGACGTTTAAAATAAATTCAAATGACCCTTCCTCAAACCCACCTTGGACTTGAATTTGTAAGTCATCATTTGAACCGTTTAGTGATTCGTGCACTTCTTTAATCAGTGCGTCTAATCCTGCTAATGATTCAGCTAAAACACCTAAATCCATTGAATGTTCTTCAAGTGCTTCACCGTCAAATCGTAATACAACTTTTTCCATATTGATTATCTTATTTTTTATATGTGAGCTTAAATTTTTGCATTGAGGTAGGCACAAACATTGAAGTTTAAAACGTACCGTCCTTAATACATTTTGCGCACACTTTATCGGAATATATGATAAAAGTCTCTAGCCCAAATTAGACATAGGCATAGGTTTTGGTTTAGTAAAAAGCTTGAGCGACCAAATTGTCTATTCAATTCATATGAATAGATTCATATTTAAATATTAAAAAAAATAATAAATTTCTTTGAGTAAATGCCCTTTTCATCATTTTAGAAACGTTTCTAAACGCCTTTAATGCTCATATCACCTACAACAACACCCATCGCTAGCACTTATACATCAGTAAACGCCTCAGAGGGCTTCTGAGGCGTTTTTTAGTTTTCGGTAAAATAGTTGCTGAGAGTGTCCAAAATATTAGTTTCCTCATCGGGGCTTACTCCCAGATATTGCCGCTGGTCTATCGCAGCAGGCCCAGGAGCCATTTCTGGCAAACCGCCAAAATTATGAATAGCGGCGTAAGGCTTATTGCTGCTTATCTGTGCCCATAACGCGCCGCTATCGGCAGCTATGCTGGCTGCTAAGCCGCCAGCGCTTAGCTGTAGCATTTGCCCGCCAACACGTTTGGGGTTTTGTTTTAGGTAGTTTTCGCTAAGTGCTGGCCATGCTTCGCCTGTAACAGGGCTGCGCTCTTGGGCAAAGGCGTCTTCTGTTGCGCCCTCTAAAATTGCGGCTATTTCGTTCATTGGCTCGCTGAGGTCGTTAAACTTTGCAGCTATCTCGTTGAGTACTTGGGTTGCATCGCCGTGCGTGAGTATGGCTATTTTGCTGGTCATATTGTAATCACTAGTTAGTTGAGTAATAATTGTTGGTGGTGGTAGTGTTTCCAACGGGTAACGGTTATATGCAACACATATATGATGTGAGTTCGAGTCTCACCCTATCGCCACCTTTCATACAAGCCCCCAATTTCACCTTGCTCAATTGCTGAGCTTTCAACTTTAAATACATTGATAACCGTATCTAACTGCGCGCCTTTATCTTCAAACCTTACAACCACTTTTATGGATTGTACGCCTTGATTGACGATGTATAGCACCTCGTTGCGTGCAGGCTCCCAAAGCACTTGTGCAGCGCTGGTGTTTATCCATGCACTTAAGCTGGCGTACTCGTTAATAGCAAGTGCTTGGCCGCTGGCTTGGTGTTTTTCACTGTGTGCATGGGCGAGTGCGCGCTCAGATAAAATAAGCGTTCGAACTGCATCAATGCCTTTATCTACAAGCTTTTGGTTTATCTCGTCATCAAGAAAGCTCACCACGGTTTTATGCTGTGGCCGTGGGCCAAATTCCCTAAGCCCTTGTTTGTCTTTAGCAAACTTTGCGGCTTGATAGCGCTCGATACGCTCAATGCTTTTACGGGTCCATAATTCAAAGGCTTTGGCTCGTTCATCGCTGTTGTTGAGTGCTTGAATAGTCTCAGCACGTAGCTGTACATCTTCAACTTTGCCGAGCTTTTGGGCCACGGCCATGTCTGTACCAAACGCTGATTGCCCCGGTGAATAAGCCCAGCCAATGTCTGGGGACATTACATCGCCACTGGGCAATTTTAATCGTGCATGGGGCACGGTTTTAACCTCGCCAGACTCACGGCTAACAATTTCAGCATCGAATTGTTGTACATAGTTTTCACCGTTTTCAACCGTTATGCCACGGGCTTTTACTTGTGCCGCTGTGAGCGCGCGAACGCGGCAACGACAGCCCCAGCCATTGGGTGGGAATATAGTTAGCCAAACAGGGTCGTCAAACCGAAATACCTTGCCATTTAATAGTCTGTGCTCTGGCCTTGTTTGCCCATCATCTATGGCAATGTACTGCCAGTAAGGGTGGGTTTTAGCGCGAGCGAGTAAGCGGCGGTAGCGCCCAGCCATATAAGCCGTTTGCATATTAGTACGGTAAATGGTGTTTAAGCGATACGGGCTGCCCAGTTGAATGGTATCGCCTTGCTCGTTTTTAACCTTGCCCCACCAACCGTGCTTTTGCAGCTCTGGGGTTAGGCCGTCATTAAACTGCTTTGCTGTTAAGCCCTCGGATAGGGCTTTGTCGGTGTATTTGCGTATGGTTTCGAGTACGTCCATGCGTTGCACTCGCGCAACGGTAAACGCCTTGCTGTGGGCAACGGTTAGCATATCGTGCCATTCATTGCTAATGGCGTAACCCTTAGCTCTAAAATAGGAGACTGCATCAACAGGGGCGCGCTCAAAAGCGGCACTAATATGGGCGCTATTCATTGATTGTGCCCCATAGTTCACTGACAAAGAACAAGCGGGTAAGCAGCTCGGTTAAAGCATCTTGGTCAAGCGTTGGGTAAAGCTCGGCAAGCTCAATTGCAGCTAAATCGCTGCTTTGGTTGAGCTTGTTTAGCAGCGGTTGCAGCGTGGCTTTATATTCGTCGCGCATGTCACCATTTGTAATGGCGTTTAATGCTTCATCTAGCGCGTTTTGATTATCACGGTTTTTGTATTCGGTGTTAAGCGCGGCAATGGCGGTATTAAGCGCGGCTGGGTTCTGTTGCTCATCATTGGTGAGCGAAAGTATTGCTTCGCCATCTTTGGCTTCAGGAATATTTAAGCGCTCATGTACCCAGCTCTGTGGCACTTTTAATCCAGTAGTTACTAAGTCTTTAAGTGGTGGTGCAAAGTCACGCATTTCATCACTGGTAGAGGTGTCAAACTCAAAACGGGGTAAGCGGCGGTTGCCGTTGTAACTTTTACCGTTGAGTGCGTACAGGGGTAAAATCAGGTCACGACTTATGGTTTGTTCAAGTTGGTGTAAGTCGCTTAGCGTAATGTCTTCTTTCACCTCTTGATGTACGTTACCAAGGGCATTGGTGCTGGTTTTGCCATCAGCTTGGCTAGTGAGTGTGCCGCCTAAGATCACTTTTGATTGCGTAAGCTCACACCAACGGATCATACTCTCGAATGGGTCGGCCTGACCATTCGCTGCACTTTGAAAATCAATCTCCATGCCTCTGGGAATAATCCCCCCGGCATTATGGCCAATGGCCATCACAGCTCTAAGTAACGTGGCCTTTTCTTCATCGCTGGCACCGCTTGGGTATTTACCCACGCGAACGGGCAAGCCGTAAATTTCTAAAAATTCGGCAAGGTCGCGCACACTGTAGTTTTTAAACAAAAACGGCCATGCCAAGACAGACAGTAAGCCCGTTCTATGCACATAACCCGACTTTGATTTATGAATATGTAACGCCCAGCCAAAGGGGTTTAAAGCTTCACCCTCATGGCTTTGGTCATTTAAAACAATGCGATTAAAGTTATCTGGATGGGTTTTAAATATGTTTTGGTCACGATAGGTATAGCCCGTAACTATTTGCTGTTTTTCAACATAGTCCCATTTCAGTTCGTTGGCACTAAACCCCTTGAGCATTGCATCGGTTAGATCAAACAAAAAGTCATAAAACCATGTGGCATCGTCTAACAGGTCGGCCAACATATCCGCATCACGTTGTTCATCTTTAGAGGCGTTACGCGGTGGCTTTATATTCCATTCAAAACCTAATATGGCGCGGCGGCGCTTGCCGAGTTCACAACTAATATGGCCGTCCTTGTCTTCAACATCCTTTGCTAAATCAGCCATGGCAGCCAAGCTGCCCTCTTCAGCCTCACGCAGTAGGCTTGCTAATTTAGCAGGCGTAAGCCCTTGTGTCGGGTGCTCAGCGAACTGCTTAAGTAGCATAGCTACTTGGCTGTTTTCTTCGGTCTGTGTTTGGTTTAGCTTTTCAGCGCGTAGTGGGTTGCCGTATATGTCTACTAGCATGGTTTTACTCTTAAAATGGGTTTAATGGATACAACGTACACATCAAGTGTCATTGCATACGCTTCAGCGGCTTTGCGGTTTTTGGCTTCGATATCTACATATTCGTCATATGCGGTAAAAATGTATTGGTAGTGAATACGAAAGCGCATTACCAACACCCCCCGCCTTGATAGGCCCCTAAATCGCTGTAGTTAAAATCAGAGTTGTTTTTAGCATCGTGTTTATTGGGAAGTGGGGTAAATTCAATGGCGCTGCCATCCATCCAAGCGGCGCGTACAGCCATTGCTAAGCCTACGGCAAAGTCGCCGTGACGTTGGCGACCATCAGAGCCTTTATCAGAGCCCTTATCTATTTTTGGGGTGCCATTGCGGACAGAGATCTTTTGTAAGTCACCTAAAATATCTTGGTGTTTAGGTACTTGAATGTTTTGGTCTTCAAACTCAGCCTTAAGCTTGGGCATCCACTCCCTATACCACGGATCGTTTAGCATGACTTGCTCGACCATTTCGGTGCCAAAGTGTAAAGCTGCGGCTTCTGCTAAGTACCCACCGTTACCCGTGGCATCAAAGGCCATACCTTGCAAACGGGGTAAGCGTGTGGCGATATGCAACATAATATGACGCTGCATATCATAGGTGAGGTTAGTTAGCTCAACCACAAAGGGCACACGCTTTGATAAGTCTTTGCCTATCTCTAGCGGCACAAATACGGTTAAATCGCCACGGCGGGCAAAGTCTTCCCCAAGGCTATGATTTAGCGTTGGGTTTAATTGCTTAAGCAGTGGATCGATATACTCTTTTAACCATGCGTCAATCTCGGTTTTGCGGTATTCATCGGTCCAGCTCATAAAGTCGCTGGGCGCTTCATACTGAACAATGGGGATGCCTTTGGTCATAGCCGCTTCAATTAATACGCGGGGTATATACGCGCCGCCGCCTTTTTTAGGTTCGCAAAAGTATTCTTCGCGAGCATCTTCTTCGCTTGCAGTGTCGTTTATAAGGTCATCAATCCATTTGCTCTGGGCTTCAACGGTCCATTGTTTACGTTGCCTTTGGCATATACGCTGGTACAAGCCCTCACGGCAAGCATCTTCTATAGTGATGGTGTGAACCGAATAGCGTTTTCTGCCTGCGCGGCTGTCTTGAATAAGCTCATTAAACTGATTGTCGATACCATTGTGCGTACTAATAAGCCTCACTTTTGCGCCCCACATAGTCAGTGCTAAGGCGGCTTTGAGTACTTCGGCTAAGCGCTCATGAAATGCCGCCTCATCAATGGTTACATTGCCTTGCATACCGCGCAGATTAGCGGGGTTAGAACTCAACGCTTGAATTTTAAAGCCGCTGGCAAAGTGAATAACAAACGTTAAAATCTCTTTGCCTTCTTGCCCATCATCAATGAATATTTCTTCATGAATATCACCCGCCGCTTTATTAAACGCCTTGGCCCACATGGCAGCGGCTTCAATAAATTCGCGGGCCATCTCTTTGTTCGAGCCTACGTAAAAGTGATTGGTGCCAAACGCATCTTTGTTTTTGCTGGCCTCTAATACCGCGTCAGCCGCTTCGGCCCATGTAATGCCTGTTCGGCGGCTTTTTTCTGCAACCTTTAGAGGCGATTGGTCAGCAATCCAACGTTTTTGATAGCCTAGTAGTAGTTCGCTGGGGTCAAATGGAATATAGGTAGGTAAGCCAAAACGTTGTTCAATTTTGTCGCATTTTTCAACCGTTTTTTGATACTCGGATAACGCAATCTCGGCAACAACTTCTTGTTGCTGAACCTTCGCTTGTGTTTTCTTATCTACCTTTGCAGCCATTACACAATGCCTAAAATCTGGTTTTTGATTTGTTGGGCACCTTCTGCGGTTAACCCTGCTTGAATTGCGCTTTCTTCCGCCTTAGCAGCGGCTTCTTCTGCAAACGCCTTACGTATGTCTTTCTCACGTTTATGTACGTGCATGGCGGTGGTTTCAAGGCGCTGAATACTGAGCATCACCTCTTTGATCATACCCACGTCTATCTCGGCGTTTTCGTCTGGGTTCATCAGTTGCTTTTGCATCGCTTTAAACAACTGAGTGCGGCCCATTTCAAGCACAAGCTTTGATGTTTCACCCATAGGTTTATCACCCAGTTCAGCAACGAGCGCAGAGGTAGCTGCGCGGGTTTCTCTTAGCTGGTTTGCTATGGCTTCGTGTTTTTGAGCATGGCGGGAAAGGCCAGAACGACTGATAGTTGCCTCTTCATCAAGCCCCGCATCAAGAACCAATTTATTAATTTCATCTAAAATATCTGCTTGTGAATTGCCTGAATCTCGTAGCATTTCATCAAGCATCTTTTTGATGTTGTCGGGCAACATGTCAATTTTACTGGGCTTAGAGCGCCGTACCTTGTCTGTCATTACAAACCTCTCGGCGCTGGGCGTTTTATGCCGGGTACTATGCTTTTACCTTCGGCCACATCAATGCCGTTTTGTGTAATGCGGGCAACCCATGTGTTGTCCGTCAGCCTATCGAGCGTTACATAGCTATTTTGCTCTAACCAATTGAGCTGGGTTTTTAGCTGGTCGCGGCTGCATCCAAGCGCATAACGGGCCAGTACATCGGCAAGCATACTGGTGTTAGCGCCATAATCTGCGGAGTCTTTAAGTGCGATCAATATTGTGATCCGTTGGTGTTCTGCTTGTACTTCATGCATCGCCATTGCGCGTACCTCTGAGTTCGTTTTCCATTAATAGGGAAGTTGTGTTTTGCAAGGTGGCTAACTGAGATGAGAGCGCATCTATTTTGCCTCCTACATCAACTAGTCGTTTGTCTAGGTCATGCATATCATCTGCACTGGGTAGGTCATTAACGGTTTGCTCAACATTGCTGACACGTAGCTCTAATGCATCATGTGCTTTTCTACTCACAAAGGTTGCCCGTAGCCATGCAATGGCCCCAGCGCTAACAATGACTACGCCAATGGCTAGCATTTGTTTCCACCATTCCAATATAAATTCCATCACGGCTTCCTATAGTGCCTTGCTGCACGCTCTAATAGCTCTTGGCAATCAACGCAGTATTTGCAGCTATGTATTGCGTCTCGCCGTGCTTTTGGGATTTCAACTTCGCATTCTAGACAATGCATAAAATCCACATCTTGCCCCACAAAATGGGCCTTGTTTTTGTTGAGCGCGCGCTCTAAATCTTGTTCAGCAATGCGCTGTGCATCGTCAACGATGTCCATTAGATTTACCTTTTACTTTGTCTACAACTTGACCCACAGCGGGGATGGCTTTTTCAACTGAGCGGCCAATAACATAGCCACCTAGTCCGAGTTTTAATAAATCCCATGCCTGCTCGCTTAAGCGATACTCAAGCCAGCCTAAGCAATCAGCAGTAATTAAAATTAAAAATGTGAGCATGGTGATTGGCCGCCAATTGCGCTGTAGCCAACTATGGCCTTGCGCTTCTGCGGTAATAATTTGGGTTTGAGCCGCTAATAATGCTTGCTGACTTTGTAGCAACTTACTGTTGTAGCTGTTTTCGATTTGTATCAGCTCGTTGTTTAATTTTTGGCGCTCTTCATCTGATGTATGTAAGTCGTCAATTAAGCCGCCAACAGTAGAGCCAAGGTTGAGCCAGTTAATAGCCATGACTTACCCCAAAGCGTTTTGCAACGCGTTTGCTTGTATATTGAAACGTGCGCACAGCATCAACACGTAAGCGTATGTCAATTTCTAAAACCGAATGCCAGCCTTCATTGAACATGCTTTGGTAGGTGCCATCATGGCTGTGTAGCGGCACGTTATTAACATCAAACGGTTGCTCGTTTAAACGTGCTTGTACTTCCGCTTCAAGGCGCTTAATTCGGCCTTGTTCGCGCGACCACTCCCAATTCTTACCCATGACTTACTCCCGCAATTGCGCGCTCAGTAATGTGCTCTATGCGGTTGTACCAGCCGTTTAAATTAGGGGTTTGGGTTGTGTCATTCGCACAAATACGGGCGTATTTACGGGCGCGCTTTAGGCTCAAGCCAACACATAGCTGCATTGGCAAAACACCATGGCAGGCTTTTAACGTAAGCGGGCCAAAGCGGCCATCAGGCTTAGCGCCAACATATCGCTGTACCAACATGGTCATACTCGACACACCGTGTTGTACTGCGCCATCAAGTAGCATTAAAGCAACACCCATATTTAGCTCGCTGCATTGCATGGGCCGCCAGTAATCGCGGTGATACAGGCGTACAGCCTGTGCAAGCGATAGGTTTGCAATATCAAGGTGCGGGTAGGCTCGCTGACTAATACCAAATTTAGTGAGTTCGCCACGGTCACTGGCTACATCATTTAAACCGCCGTCAGCATTTAAGCCGCCCTCTAAGTACAGAATTGGTAAAATGGCATCAGCAAATTGCAGCGAGTAAGTAGCAAGCGCGGTTTTAATCGCTGGCTTTTGTTTAAAGTAATTTAGATTGGGTAGTGTCATACGGCACCCGTAGCATTTGGTTTGCTATAGAGTGCCTAAATCGTGATGGGATGAATTTTAAACTGGGTTAATAAATGCAGAGGGCTAGTTAATATATCTCTGGACCGTGCTCAGGCCAGTACCATTGTGGTTTAAAAAGCATTTAACTAAGCTAGTACCATCGTAAGCGCCAAAGCTGTTTTTAGCTTTTACTTCAAGTGTCATAATTTGTCTTGCTCCACTTTTATCGTGCACCCAGCTTTTCCAATGTGAAACAACTTTAACCGAATCAGGGTCTTTCCACGGGTGGACATTTTTAATGTAGTCATGGCAAGAATTTAAAACGGCTTTATCGCTAGGTCTTGAACTGGCTGAGTTACTTCTAATTTTAACCTGTTCAGCTGCCCGTGAGCATGGTGTATCGCTATAGGTAGTTACTCCATCGATAGAGCATTTGTAAACTTCTAACCCATAAGAAGAAAAACTTATAAGCGTGATAAAAGTAGCAAGTATACATTTCATATTATTTCCTTATTTGAAAGCCTTTAGTAAGCATAAGCACTAATAAACCTAAACGTAGAAATGTTAATACAAAGTGTACCTTAAGCCGAGTGATTATAGCGAATTTACATAAGTAATTTAAGAAATCGAGGCAGCAGGTCTATATAAATCAGGGTGTAGAATGAATTTTTTCATAAAAACCTTGACCAAACACTATACTAAATATTTGGTATAGTGTTATAGTTTGGTTAATGGATTAGTAACCAATCTAGCAACAGGATGTTGTATCAACTTCCTTCTGCTGAGTTTGTAACTATCACAAATTTGATATTTGAGACGTTCAAATGAAAAAGCAACTACGTAATACCCTGCCTAAAAAAGCCATCAGCCATGTTTTTGGCGGTTCAAGTAGTGGTGGTGACGTTGGTGGCCCGCCAGTTCAGTTGCTGGGGAGTGGTGGGAGCGACGGCGGTGGCACTCTAACGTTTGCTTCGGGTGATGGGGTTTGGCCAACTACAAGAAGGGATGGTGGTGGTACAGGGCCATTTGCTGTTTATTAATCTAGTTTAAAAAGTACGACTTAGTATTAGTGTTATTCTATGCTCTCTTTTTGGAATGGAGTTGTAAAAGTGAACATAAGAAAGTTAGATGATAAACGCATAGAACATAGGATATTACATCTAGTTTATGGTGCCTCAGCAAGTGGTGGCGGTGGTGGCGGTGGGCCACCTCAAGTTCAACGAGCTGTGTTTATACAAGAGACACCAGAGCTAAAAAGTAAGGGTACTGGTGGATGACTGGCATAGTAAACTTTGCCGATATAAGCGTTATTACTAGTAAAGTAATAGCGCTTATTGCTCTGTTATTTTTTTCAAAAAATAGTGCATTGCAAATGTTCGTAGGGAGGCCAACCAGTGATAAGCGCGAGCAGTTGGAATATTCTTTATTCTATTTGGTTCTTACTTCTTCACTGTTTCATGCGTTTGGTTGGCACGCTGATAAAGTGATCATTAATGCGGGTCTAGATGTTATGAGTACTCGTATGCTGTACTACTTCTTTTTTGCATTTTATGAGTTCTTAGCAATTTTAGTTATTTTTCAAGTCCATAAGTGGAAATGTTGTCGGTTTTCTAAAGTAACTAGAGCAATATGCTACATGGGTGTTGTGTCTATAGCCTGTCAAATGATTAGGTATATAGATCATGTAATGTTTAATTCTGAGCTGTTGAGAGAAGCTTACAGTTTTACAATAGTTAGTTTGAATGTTTTATCAGCTTGTGCTTTAAGTCTGTACCCCGTTATGAGGTTGAAAGACTACATTCCAACTAGGAGGAGAGCGGAGTGAGTTTTATATTTGTACTTTCTATATTCTTATTTTTGTTAATGAGTATTTCATTTGTTATTTGCATGAACCAGAATTTACATTTGGCTACTCACGCTGGAATCAAGGTTGTTCATGCTAATGACAATGTAACGAGTATTGCTAGTTTTGCACAAAGATCAGCACTTCAAGAAAGCGCTAACCTACTTCTAAAGTCGCAAATACTTGAGCTTTTAATGGAGGACGCCAGTGACGATGAAGTGCAACTTTATAGTATTGAATTCATCTATGAACGAAGAAAGCTATTAAGACAACTTGAGCGATTAAATATTTTAAATATGGCTGAAGAAAAAGAAAAATTACTGAAAAAAATGAAACCACACTAAGAGCTTTCAGCTTTTGAAAGCTCTTCATGCAACAAATCTGTTTTCAATTCACCGGAAAGCTCAGCTTCAGCCAAGATCTTAACACTCTTTAAAATAAGTGTAAGGTTCTTTATGGCGTCTAGGCTACCAATATTATCTAGCTTCTTCTGTACTTTCTTAGCCTGATATACTGCCAAAATAGCATCTTCAGCCGCACATACCGCTACCTCTACCGCACGTTGGATACTTAATTCATTATCAACTATGCGTAAATCTTGTCTATTGCCAGTAACAATGAAAAGTATATCAAAACCAAGCGTGTTTAATTCCGCTAATTTATCTGATGGTACAGGGCTACCTTGCTCCCACCTTACATAGGTTGCTTTTCCTACTCCAATTTTTAACGCAACTTCGGCTTGAGTAAGTCCTAGCCTTTCTCGCTCTTGCTTTAGAAAAGTTATCATATGTGATAATTACCAATTGACAGTTATCAAATATGATAACTATACTGTACTCGAACTTTAACCAAACCCTTTTGTTTACCGTTCGCCAAAACATCACAAAAGGGTTCATTCAAAAAAGGTAGATTACTATGAAACCTCACGAAATTAAAGCAGCCATTACAGAGGAGGGTTATTCCTTGTCAATGATAGCTGAAGCGCTAGGCGTTAATTTAGCGTCTGTATCTGGCGTTGTTTGCGGCCATACGCAATCACGCCGTATTGCTAATGCAATTTGTAAAATCATCAAAAAGCCTATTGAGGTGGTGTTTCCTGACACCAAGGGCTATCACACCCCACTGGTATTAAAAGGTGATGACCGCAAGCATGGCGTTGCGATGCTACAACAACTTTTGGCCTCGTAAGGGCTGAGTAACCAACTAATCATCATTTGAGTTACAGAACTTACAGGAGCCAAACAATGGACAACATCTGCTTTTGCGTAGCACAACGCAATCAATGCAAACAAAGCCGCGTTTTGTTGTTTGTACAGTCTATCAACTACAACCCTACGCTCAATGTGAGAGTAGCAGCCCAGCTCAGTGAGCAATTGGCGCAGTTCAAATGCGTTTGTTTGAACATGTGTAACAGTATTAGGTTTATCGTCAATACACAGCCACTCAAGGCAATTATTAAACTGGTAACTAACATAGTTGGTTTGCATGGTTTGATCCCCCGTTTTCAAGATGATCAAATTCTAGCCAGTGCGATCAGCGTTTGTGAAGTTCCAAAAAAAGTTTGTTTTTGGAATGAGGTTTTTGCACCTCAACGCTTGCAAAATGGAGGTTGCCATGACTAAGCCAAAACGCCGTCAATGGGCACGTATTGTCACCCGTAGCTTGCCGGAGTCACTACAAATATGTAAAGAGCATGCACAAGCAACTCGTAACATGAGTGTGGCACGTATTGCAGACCGCACCGGGGTTAGCTCAGACTCACTCTATAAATACTTAGGCAATGGTGATATGCCAGCCAGCCTACTTATCCCTTTTATGGCGGCTACAGGCAAAGAATACCCATTGCAATATATGGCACACAGTTTAGACAAACTACTGATTGATATGCCAAAAGGTAAAAAGCCATCTATGCCTACGCTCAACCACCTAAACCAATTTGCTAATCAAGTAATTGGTATGGTGATGCAGCTTGAGGAAGGCGGTGGTAATGCCCAGCATGTGGCCGACCAACTTTTATTACTTATGCAAGATTTAGCTTATCACAAGCTCGAAGCTGAAAAGCTCGACGACCCTCAACAACCCCTTATTTAGGAGCTAATAGCATGACTATCAAAGACCAAGTTACGTCTAAAAAACACCCAAAAGGCTCTAAATGGCTAAATAAGCAGGGTAATAGAACAATTCATTTAATGAGTATGGAACAGCTAAAAGCATTGGCAAATCAAGGAGACAGATCATGAGTTTACTAACTAGCCCCATTAAATTTGAGCATATCACTAGAGCGTACGGTTTTGTACAAGTGCAATGCCAATGTTGCCAAGTTATTGAGCGCGCAACGCGCCTTGATACCCACCCAACAAGCTGGCTACACGCGGCAAACCATATTGGTTGGCGGCATGTGGCAAGTGAAGCGTTTGATATAGATGTGGTATGCCCAGATTGCGTGAGCCTGTTTAACAACCCAAGGCAAAAGCCGTATAAGCCAACGATGAGGAAAGCGGTATGAACTTATCAACATACAGATGGGCATATGTACATATTGAAGATAACAAACTGTCTGTTTGGGTATGCCCAGATAGCGCTGGCTTTGATAAAAGCGGCAATTGGGACAGCGATGTAATGGAACAAAACTCATTGTATTTAACTGCACCCGCAACACGCGTTGGTTGGACTGAACTACAGGCCAAGTTGCGCCATTGGTTTAGTCCTCTAACCGTGGAGTGTGGACAATGAATACTCAATACACCAGCGACCAAATACAGCGGCTTTTAAGGTTGGTTGAACTAATGGCAGGCCATGAGATTGAGGGGGTTGAACCCAATCAGTTGGCGAATGAGCTACAAACCAGTAAAGCCGATGTAACTAGGTTATTGGCAAACCTTGGGCAAGCTGGTTGGGCCGAGCGTTTGCCTGCGAATAACAAGCGCTGGCGGCTGCATAAAAAGCCTGTACAGCTTAGCAATACCGTTGATCACAATATGAAAACGGTACTACGCAATTTACAAATTGAACACAACAACTACGGCGTATTGAGTTAGTTATGACAAACGAAATTACACCACAAGCCGAAAAGGCCATAGTAGAAGGCAAAGACATACTTGCATCTAAGCAAGATGCACTTTTGCAACTTGGGCAAATTCAGGCGTTTAGTTTTATTGGAAAACTCGTAACTGTTACGGAATTGAAGTTAGTACAACAAATCAAGGAAACCAAGAGTTATAAGGGGTTGACCTACGTTAATGACTCGGGACAAGTCGTAACAGTTACGACTTGGGAGGAATGTTGCGAGCACATTATGAAGACTAACTGCCAAAACCTCGACAACAGACTTCGTAATTTACAGACATTCGGTGATGAGTTCTTTGAAGCTGCTCAGCAAATGAAATTGGGTTATCGAGACTTACGTGCTTTGCGTCAGTTACCAGAAGAAGAGCAACAACTCGTTATAGAGTCTGAAGCCGTTGAAACAGGTGATAAAGAAGCGGTTAAGGAGTTAATAGACGAGCTAAAAGCCAAACACGCCAAAGAGTCTGAGAAGTTAAAAACTGAACTTAATGCGACTGAAACACAGCTAAAAGCAAGCCGTGAGCAATCCAATAAAACCGCGATTGAGCTGCAAAACGTGCGAGAGCAATTAGAGGTTAAAAAGTTCTCTGTAGATAAATGGCAAGGTGATACCAAGCAGTTTTTTGAGGCGCTAACATCAATCCATAAGCAAGTACGTGAAGGGTTTAACCAGCTAACTTTATTGGGTGAACAATTAGAGACCCTCACTCATTTGGACGAAAAAACCTATGAAGCAGCTCGCTCAGCATTGTATGCCGATAGCAAGGCGATGATGAGCCAACTAGCCCATGTTTGGAATGAGCTATATAGAAGCTACGGCCATTTAGACGATGCAAAACCCTCTGGTGAGTGGTTAGAAGAGTTTGGTTTTGAAGGGATGGAGGTGATCGAATGACCTCACTATCTTTAGACTATTGGGGCGAGCAACTAAGCAACGCCAAGCACGGGCAAAAAGGCAGCATACTAAAACAAGCTTGCGACACACTAGGGCTGAGCAAAGATGCGCTGTACCGCCGCTTAAAGGCCAATGGCTGGACAAGTGGCAAAGCAAAGCGTGTTGATGCTGGCACAACTTCAATGGATGAAGAAGCCATAAATATGATGGTGGCTATTTTAAACCAAGGGGTTCGTGATAATGGTAAGCGGATCATGGACATTACCACGGCCAAATCTATATTAGTGGTTAATGGTTATAAGTGCCTGAGTACAAGCCAGATCAGCCGTGTACTAAGTACGCGTAATGCGGCTGTGAGCGCGTTGGATAGGGCCACACCTCATATACAAATGCGTAGCCTAGCCCCAAACCACGTACATCAAGTAGACCCAAGCTACTGCTTGCTTTATTACCCACCGGGCAGAAAAGGCAAAATTCAGCGTTATGCAAATGACTCTGAGTTTTATGCTAATAAACCTGAAAATATAGAACGCATAAAACACTTGAGAGTTTGGCGCTATGTGTTGATTGACCACAACAGTGGTGCGTTACGCGTAAAGTACTATGAGTCTGCGGGTGAAACTCAGGCCATTATGTTCGACTTTTTAATGTGGTGTTGGCAGCAACATGAAGGCTCGCCTTTTATGGGGGTGCCTCAAGTTTTGCTGTGGGATAAAGGCAGTGCCAATACAGCAAAAGCAATCACAAATGTTTTAACTGCATTAAAAGTTAAAAATATCCCTCACGAAGCTGGTAATCCAAGGGCTAAAGGCGCGGTTGAAGTAGCCAACAACATTGTTGAAAAGCAGTTTGAAAGCCGCATTTTATTTGAGCCAGTAAGTAGCGTTGAAGAGTTAAATCAATCAGTTTGGGCATGGCAAGAGGCGTTTAATGCCGACAAAGTGCCGGGTATGAACTGCAAGCACAACCGCCATAAAAAGCCACGCTTTGATGTGTGGCTTAATATTTATAAGCCTGAAAACCGTGATTACTTGCGCATGTTACCTGATGAGCAAGTATGTAGGTTGTTGCTGACTAAAACTAACGAGACTAGAAAGGTTTTAGGTGACTTAACGGTTAGCTATGCTCACCCCCGTACTAAAACGAAGTTGGTCTATGACCTGACAGAGTTGCAGCACATACGCAACGGGATAAACGTTACTGTAAGCCCTATTATTGTTGGTGATTCACCAGATTTGCTTGTTGGAATAACAACGCCACTTGATGAAATTGTTTATCACCAAGTACAGCCCATTCATTTTGATGAAAGCGGCTTTAGGGTCGATGCTCCTATTATTGGTGATGCCCATGAACGCCATGCTGACACCTCAGCTCAAATAGCCGCCAAAGAGGCAGACCGCCTTGCTTTTCCTGACATGGGTGACGATGAAATTAAGAAAGCGAAAAAGCAAAAAGCCGCACCATTTGAGGGCCGTTTGGTTGCACATTCGCATCTTAAAAACGTTGAGCATGAAACTAGGATCACCCCGAAAGGCGAAACAATTACCCCTGATAGCCCAATTGCAAAGCAGTTAAGCCAAGAATCTAAGCGAAAAGGTAAGGTTCTGGACTCAATTGACTTGCGCATGATGGTTGCCCAACGCTTAGGCCGACCATTACGAGTCAATGAGATTGATTGGTTGGCAGGTCAAGAAGTTGTAGAAACGGAAGTAAACAACGTTGTAGAGCAGTTGCATATGGGTGTAGCAGACACTCCAGTGCTAAAAATAGCGAGATAGCAGTTTGAAGATAACAAAGCTTAGCCATGTTTTAGATGTACTGGGAGTTAAGCAAGCCCATGTAGTAAAGGCGCTAAAGGCTAAAGGGCTGACCTTTAGCACGGCAAGTTTAAGCCGCATAAGCACTCATGCTGAGTGGCCTAAAACTTGTGATACCAACGCTGTTAAAGCAGTGATAACCGAGTACTTAGAAGGTGTTGGCGCATCAGAACAGCAATTAACAGATTTATTTTGCTGGTACGAGCCAAACCAAAAAGTACACCAAGAAGTAGATTATGAAGAGCCGGAGCCTGAAATGTTAACCGCCAATGCAAAGAAGTTTTTTAAGTTACGCCGCGACCCATTTGAAAATGAAATTGCGTGTGAAGACGATGTATTTTTAATTGAGTCGCACCGCATTATTTTAGAAGACATGCTCAGTGCTGCCAACGCTGGCAGCATGATAGCGCTGTATGGTGAATGTGGCAGTGGTAAAACTATTGTACGCCGTGCGTTTATCCACCAAGTACAACAAGACCATCCAGACGTAATACTAATACAACCTGCAAGATTAGACCGCCGCAAGATCACGGCTGAGTCTATATCAACTGCAATATGTAGAGCGCTACAAATTAAACATCGCCCCAGTGCAGAAGAGCGAGACGCAGCAATTGAAGAGGCATTAATAGAAAGTGCCAATAATGGGCACCTTCATTTAATGGTGATAGATGAAGCACATGATCTCAACTCAGATGTTATTAAGTTGCTTAAGCGAATTTGGGAGCTAACTCACGGGTTCCGCCGAGTAATGGGCATTGTATTAATTGGTCAAAATGAGCTGCAAAAAAAGCTAAGTGGTCAACATGTGCGTGAGTTTACGTGGCGCTGTAACCAAATAAAAATGCAGCCACTTGGTATGCAAGTACCTGCGTATATAAGACATAAGTTTAGCCGTGTTGGCATTGATGCTGACAAGATATTTACTGAAGACGCTATGAGTGCAATTAAGGGCAAGTGCTATGCCCGGATAAAGCATGGTATTGCGCTTGATGACGTAGATTTAGACCGTTCTTACCCCTTGAGCATCAATTCATGGCTTGCAAAAGCCATGAATATGGCTGCGCAAATAGGTGAAAAGCAAATTACTGAAAAATTAGTACAGAGGGTTTAAGCCATGGATCAAGTTCAAGTACAACTAACGGGCATGGCCCAAGTAAAAGTAAGCAAAACGGTGACTGTTTCTCTAGAACACGCCAAAACGTTACTGGCTGATGATGGCGCAATGCAAACGTTGCTAGCAAAAGCAGTAAATGCACCAGTTAAAACATGGGATAACGTTTTTGGTCAACGTGAAACGGTTGTGATCAAAGAGCCAAAAGGTTTGCGCTGTTTAACAAATGGCTGTGGCTGGGTTGGCGAAAGCGTAACGGTTTGCCCTAAGTGTCAGGGTGAAAAATTTCATAAGTTTCAAGAGGTAAGCCGCCGTGGATAAACGAATTTTAAGAAAAATTAAGCAATGTTTAGCTTTAGCTAAGTCAGCGACGAACGAAAACGAAGCGGCAGCAGCTATGCGAACAGCCCAAGCGCTCATGAATAAGCACCGTATTAGTGCTGAAGACATAGGTATGAGCAATATTGATGAGCAACGTTTTGCATTTGGTGTAAATCGCATCGTGAATTATCAAGCTGGTTTGCTCAATTTAATACAACGGGCGTTTGGCGTTGAAGTTGTTATAACGCGCAATTTTGTGAGTAGTGATGTTCGGTTTATTGGTGTTACGCCACAGCCTGAGTTAGCAGGTTACTGCTGGGAAGTATTGTTTTCAAAACTAAAAGTTGAACGCAGCAATTACGTTAAAAAGCAGCCTAAACAGTGTAAGAGAGCAACTAAAGTGGCAAGGGGTGACAAGTTTGCGCTGGGTTGGATTTATGGTGTTAGCCAGCAAGTTAAAGATTTTGCGCTGACTGAAACCGAATTAGCATTAGTTGAAACATACAAAGCAAAACATTACCCAGATTTGACCACAACGAAAGCAATGCAAAGAGGTAAAAAAGCGAATACAGGTAGCGCTGTAAGCGATGGCATGAGAGCTGGTAAAAAGCATTCAATCAACCGACCAATTAATGGCGAACCTCAACAAAAACTCATAGCGCAGTAAGGTGACATCATGGAACAAGAATTTTTAATTAATAGAAGCGGTTATAAAGTCCCAGCTAACAAAGTAAGCGACAACGATAAGGCACAAAATACGTTGGTGCTAGAGCTAGTTCAACGTGCTAAGCAGTTAAGCGCTGAGCATGAAGATTTTAAACGCGGTGTGTACTCGCAAGTAAACGATTTTATTGCTGATATGGCTCACAGTTACAACGTTGAGATAGGCGGAACTAAAGGTAACATTACTCTGACATCGTTCGACGGTAAAAGCCGCGTGAAAGTAGGCGTTGCTGATGACATAAGTTTTGGCCCTGAAATTTTAATAGCTAAAGAGCTGTTTTTAGGTGTGGTAAATGGGTTGCTGAATAAGCTAGACGATGAAGCGCAGCTAATAAAAGACATAGTAATGAACGCGTTTGAGACTGACAAAGAGGGCCAATATAGCAAAACTAAAATTATGGAGTTGCGTAGTAAATACCGATACAGCCATAAATCAGACGATTGGGCAGCAGGAATGGAAGCAATAGATGACGCATTTATTTTTGGTTCTACAAAAACATACGTGCGGTTTCATGAACGTAACGAGCTGGGCGCGTGGATTCAAATCCCCCTAGTTAGCAAATCTTTATAGGTGGCGGTTATGTACTTATCAAAATCACGTTACATTCAACTAATACACGTTGGCAAAGGCCAGTTAGGCTGGGATGAAGAGTTATATCGTCAGGTTCTTAAACAGTTGACCAAAAAAGACAGTTGCAGAGCCATGAATTTAGCCGAGTTAAAGCTCGTACTCGATCATATGAAAAGCAAGGGGTTTAAGGTCATTGCTAAAAAGCGCAGTGGCAAAAACTCACCAATTACGCGCGACAAAGAAGATAAAACCCAGCTCGACAAACTGCGACAACTTTGGATTGCGATGAAGTATCGCGGCTATATAAAGGAAGGGTCAGAACAAGCATTGCTGAACTGGTCCAAAAATCAGGCAAAGCGTTTGAATAAGAATGTGGCAATAGAGCGCTTGGAATGGCTACAGCCAAAAATGCTCAATGCACTAATTGAACAACTCAAAAGCTGGTATGTACGGGTAATGGCAAAAGACATGGCTGAACTTGCACCTGATTTAAAAGCGCTACCTTTATATAAGGAAGAACAAGTGGCAGCACAGCGATATGTGTATGACTATAGCGGCAAGTTTCAACGTTGTAATGTCGAACAGCTAGAGACGGCTTTGAACTTTACTGGCCAAATGTTGGGTAAATATAGCGAGGTGAGTAATGTCTAATTTAGATCATGTGGAATTGGGCAAAGCGTCTGAACGTGCAGAAGGTATGCTATTTACAATTTTAGAGCTGGTAGCCGAAGGAACTAAGGAAGCACTGGGTGAAGATGGTGCAACTAAACTGGGTTTAGATGTTATAGACACTGTTCGTACAACGTTTGGCGGTGAGTATGTTTATGTATGTAAAGGCCGCAAATTAGATGCAATGCTAAAGAGTAATCAAATGTGGGCTGAGTTTAGAGGCAATAACCACCGTGAACTTGCCAAAAAATTTGGCTGCTCTGTTCAGTGGGTTTATACGGTGGTCAGAACCAAGAACATGATCCTATATGGTGACGCACAACGGGATTTATTTGATGGACATAATAATGAAGGGCCAGCGACATGCTAATAAAGGAAGAACAAGAGCAAATAGCGCTACAATATATAGCTGGTTTTTTAAATTCATATGGCTGCAATTCGCTTGATGATGTTGACGGCGCTTTGCAACACTTGATAGATACCGCCAAAGTTACCCAATCTCAATACCGAAACGGCACAGCAGAAAAAGCCACATCTATTAACTAACCAAAAAAAGCGGCGCAAATTTTAAAGCGCCGCTGATTACATAATATTGAACGTAGTTTTAAATGTTGTCTCACTCAGTCCCGCACATTCTCGGATATTCCCAGAGTTATTGCACAATCCTATAGTTAGTTTTTGTACATTAGATCAATTTCACCTTGCGCAAATGGAATGTAAGCGCTACGCGCTTTGTCATTAGACATTTGCACTATATTCACCTTGCGCAAAGGAAACGCACTCACTGCGTTCGCTATCGTTAACCCTTTGCACGATAAGTCCCTCTGCGATTGTTAAAATAACTCATTTCACCTTGCGCAAATGAAACGTACTCACTACGTTCGCTATCGTTAACCCTTAGTGCTTTAGTGTGGCTTTACCATGTGCCTCTTGAATAGAACGGAACATCGCTAGGGCTTAATTAAGAGAAAGCTCGATTTGAATAGAGTTGGGCTTTTTTGTTGCGAAAAGATTACTTCCCTCTTTGAATCAGCTCTTTTATCTAATAGTTAATTATTATTTCATATCTCATATATAGACTATTAGGATCAAAAAGTGCTATTAAACGTACTTGTTGTCTTTTTATATGATCCTTCTATGCGAGTGACCCTTCCTATTGCTGAACTTAAGCCTGGTATGTTTGTAGACAGTGTTCACAAACAAAGAGCTGATACGGGTTTGAAAATCAAATCTCGGGGCATGGTTCGAGATCATAACATCATTAGCAAGTTATCAGCAGAAGGAGTATTAGAACTTAATATTGACTTTGGTTTGAGTGAAATAGCGATACCAGAAAAGTATCAAGCTAAGGAGTCAAAAGATAGTGAAAGGCCAGATACACTAAAGTTAGATGCTCGAACAAAACGAAGAAGAGCTGCACAGGCTGAGCAAAAATCGACAAAAGTTACTAAAAAAAAGAAAAAGAGCGCAACAGAGCCCAATACATTAGAAAAGGAATTTGAGCTTGCCAGCCAAGTTTTTGAGCAGCATAACCGAAAGGTGCAGGCTTTATACACGGATACAACCGCAGGCTTAAAAACAGATGTGGGTTTAATTAACGAAATCAGCAAAGAGATTGTTGAATCAGTGCTGCGTAATAGCAACGCAATGGCAATTTTAACACGTTTACAGGATAAAGATGGGTATAACTGGCGACATATGATTAATTGCGCCATTTTAGTTAGTGTATTCGCAAAATATCTAGGTTTATCTGAAGAGTTGATCAAGCAGCTTGCTATGGGGGCAATGTTACATGATGTAGGCCATGCACGTTTACCACAAGGTATAGTTAATAAGGATGATAAGCTTAACGATATAGAATACAAAGCGGTTCAAAAGCATGTCGTTCATTCTCTTGGATTAGTTAAAGGTGAGCAAGGCGTTACTCCAATGATGATGGATATGATAATCAACCATCATGAAAGAATTGACGGAAGCGGTTACCCTAGAGGTTTAAAAGGACTAAAAATTAGTAAAGCAGCAAGAATTATGGCGATTGTTGATGTATATGATGCAATGACGTCTGAGCGCCCCTATCAGCAAGGAGAAGAGCCTATACACGCTTTGCGCTATTTGCTGACGAATAAAGAACAGTTTGACCCAGTACTAGTGCAGCGCTTTATAAAATGCCTCGGTGTGCATCCAGTAGGGTCTATTGTTAAACTGACTAATGACAGGCTAGCTTTGGTATTAGCAGGTAATCAACATGCACCTACGGAGCCGAATGTGAGGGTGTTTTATAATACAAAACACATGCACCACATTACCGCCAAAGAACTTGATTTGAGTGAAACTGATCTTGATATCAAAGTAGTGGCAAGTATTCGTCCATTAGATTATCAAATTAATTTGTCTCGTTTGTTAAAAGAACATTTGTTGATTTAACAGTAATACACCGTTGTTGCTTATGTAATTTAGCAGATAATGTCGCGCCAGCTAAGCATGAAGTTGTTAACAGTAACCAAAGCAATGTGCCTAAATTAGCGTGTAGTGCAAAACAGCAAAAAGTTAATGATATAAGTGATGTAAAAATACATCCTAACCAATAGACACTAATCGGGTTATCGCATTGCCCAGCGTTGTGACATGCGCAATAAGTCGCTTTGCACCAGCAGTAGACGCTGGTCCCAGAAAATAGTAGAGCACTTAATACCAGCAGCAACATATTCCTTATTATCCAAGTAACTTCAGTCATACTTAGTCTAAATAACTTATGCTTTATCGTCAATGCTAATGAGAATTGATTTCATTAAGTTGTGTTTATAATCATATCACCAGTGTGACTTTTGTTCTTTGATGTAAAATTGTTCGTTTGATTAGGTTGTTAACTCTAAATTGAAGCTTTTTAATTCTGTTTTATGTAGTGTAGGCGTTTTCAAAAAGTGTGAATGTACACATGGGATTAAGAAATGTCTGTATTTAAAAAAACACTAGTGGCATCAAGCTTGATGTTAGTTTCTTCACACGCATTTGCTGCTGCATTTCAATTGGCTGAGCAAAGTGTGTCGGGTCTTGGGCGTGCCTATGCAGGTGAAGCATCAGTAGCTGATGACGCATCGGTGGTCGCGCGTAACCCTGCTCTAATGAGTCAGTTTGAGAGTGCCCAATTGAGTGTAGCGGCAATGTTTGTCGAACCTGATGTAAGCTTAAAAGGCACAACCACCAATAATGGTGTTGATGTAAGCGCGTTAGATGATAGTAGTATTGCACCAAGTGCTGTGGTGCCCGCAGCTTATTATACTCGACCGATGGGACAGGGTTGGTATTTTGGCGTGGGTGTATACTCTCAGTTTGGTTTAGCGACTGAGTTTGCCTCAGACTATGCCTCGGGCCAAATAGCTGGTGAAACTGAGATTGTAACTGTCAATACTAATGTCAGTGTTGCATATCAAATATCAGAAGAGTTTACTATTGCCCTTGGTATAAGCCACGTTTATGCTGATGCCAAAATTATTCGTAACTTTGGTCAATCGCCATTGCCAATTCCGGCACAAACAGAGGCTGTTCATCTTGAGGGTGACGACCAAGGTCATGGTTGGAATCTTGGTCTAAGTTATCAATTAGATAAAGGCAACCGTCTTGGGTTTAATTATCGTAGTGAGACAGATATCACCTTTGAAGGGGAGTTTGCTAATCAGTTACCTACTGGTGCGCCATTTTATGGCACTGCAAATGAAAGACTACCAGGAAGTGTCGCGATAACTTTACCTGCTATTGCTGAGTTTTCTGGGAGTCATCAGGTTAATGAGCAAAGTGCTTTGCATTTTAGCTTGCTATGGACTCAGTGGAGCAGCTTTAAAACGCTTGCTGCTAAGGTGGATGGACGTGGCACAGTATTTAGTAAAGATGAAAACTTCTCAAACTCTATGCGTTACGCGATTGGGGCAGATCATCAATATAGTGATGAGTTAAAACTGCGTTTTGGCATAGCTTATGACAAATCTCCAGCAGATCCATATCATATGTCTATTTCAATTCCAGATACTGACCGCATGTGGTATTCACTCGGTGCTGAGTATCAGGTGTCGAAACATAGTTCATTAGATGCAGGCGTGAGCTTTTTACGAGGTAAAACGCAGAACTTTGTTGAAGCTGACAACCTTAGGCAAGTATGGGGCTTTGAGTCAAACGGCCATGCTACTGTATTAGGCGTGCAGTATAATTTAGGCTTTTAATGTAGTACAAAGAGAAGGGCAGTTTAACTGCCCGATATTTAGCGGTTTCTCAAAGCCTATTTATAGGCTTTGTATTTTAGCTTTTTGTTCAAGCAGTTTAGTTCTAGCATCAGAGAACTCTGCAAGCTTCTCTTTTTCTTTTGCTAATACAGCTTCAGGTGCATTATTGACGAATTTGTCGTTTGCTAGCTTTTTCTCTACTTGAGCCAAGCCTTTTTCGGCTTTTTCAAGCTGTTTAGCGATACGTGCTAATTCAGCTTCAACATCAATGAGACCTGCCATGGGGATCAATATCTCAAGATTACCGACAAATGATGTTGCACAGGCTGGCGCGTCATCAATACTTTCTAAAACAGTAAAACTTTCTAGCTTAGCAAGTGCACTTAAAAAAGCTTTATTCTGCTCTAAACGACGCAAGTCTTGCTCACCTGCTTTAGCCAGTAATACATTTAGTGGTTTATTAGGACTAATGTCCATTTCACCGCGAATATTACGAATTGCTAAAATAAACTGTTTTACCCATTCCAGATCAGCCATTGCAGTTTCATCTACTTGGCTTTGATCAAATTCAGGATAGCTTTGTAACATGATGGTCGTTGTATCAATGCCTGCAAGTGGTGCAACGCGTTGCCAAATAGTCTCTGTAATATATGGCGTAAGAGGATGCATTAAGCGTAATAAACCCTCAAGTACTGTTATCAAAGTATGACGAGTGCCACGTTGTTGCGTTTCGTTACCTTTGAATAAGATTGGTTTAGTCAGCTCCAAGTACCAGTCACAGAATTGATTCCATGTGAACTCATAAATTGTATTGGCTGCAAGGTCAAAGCGGAAATTATCTAAATGTTCGGAAAATGTTTTTACTGTGCTTTGAAATTGCCCTAAGATCCAGCGATCGGCCAGTGAATGAACCATTTCACCACCATTGAAACCACAATCTTGCTCTTCTGTGTTCATCAACACATAGCGGCTGGCGTTCCACAGTTTGTTACAGAAATTACGATAACCTTCGAGGCGGTTCATATCCCAGTTTATATCACGACCTGTAGACGCCATTGCTGCAAGGGTAAAACGTAATGCGTCTGTGCCGTGAGGTTCAATGCCTTCAGCAAAGGTCTTACGTGTATTCTTTTCAATTTTTTTAGCCAGTTGTGGCTGCATCAAATTGCCAGTGCGCTTTGTTACTAGGCTTTCTAAGTCAATGCCATCAATCATGTCCAGAGGATCGAGTACATTACCTTTTGATTTTGACATCTTATCGCCATTTTCATCACGAATAAGGCCTGTTACATAAACCGTTTTAAATGGTACTTGTGGTTTACCATTTTCATCTTTTATGAAGTGCATGGTCATCATGATCATGCGGGCAACCCAGAAGAAAATAATGTCAAAACCGGTCACTAACGTATCTGATGGGTGGAATACTTTTAAGTCATTCGTATTTTGTGGCCAACCTTGTGTTGAAAAAGTCCACAATGCAGATGAGAACCAAGTATCTAATACATCTTCATCTTGGTTGAGTACGATATCGTCTGCAATATTGTTCTCACGGCGTACTTCAGCTTCATCGCGCCCTACATAAACATTGCCTTCTGCATCATACCATGCAGGGATACGGTGCCCCCACCACAGTTGACGAGAGATACACCAATCTTGTACATCATTCATCCATGAGAAATACATATTCTCATATTGTTTTGGTACAAACTGAATGTCGCCATTTTTAACTGCATCTTTAGCAGGCTCTGCAAGAGGCGCTACACGCACATACCATTGATCAGTTAAAAGTGGCTCAATGACAACACCAGAACGATCGCCATAAGGAACGGTTAGGCTGTGATCGTCAATTTTTTCGAGTAAGCCTGCGCTGTCAAACTCTTCAACAACGAGCTTACGCGCATCAAAACGGTCTAAACCGTGAAAGCGTTCAGGCAGCGGAGCATCAAGTTCAAGCGGTTTGCCATCGAACGAGTAACTTTCACCTACTGTTAGAATAGCTGCATCTTTATTAAATACATTGATCATTGGTAGCGCATGGCGTTTACCAACTTCATTATCGTTAAAGTCGTGAGCCGGTGTGATTTTTACACACCCAGTGCCTTTTTCCATATCAGCATGCTCATCTGCAACAATAGGAATTCGACGGTTAACGATTGGCAATAAAATCTCTTTGCCAATTAAATCTTGGTAGCGTTCATCTTCAGGGTTAACAGCAACACCGGTATCGCCAAGCATGGTTTCAGGACGAGTTGTTGCAACAACAATATAGTTTTTACCATCTTGTGTTTTTACGCCATCTGCCAGCGGATAGCGCAAGTTCCACATGTGGCCTTGTTTGTCTTTGTTTTCAACTTCCAAATCAGAAATAGCAGTGTGTAGTTTTGGATCCCAGTTTACTAGACGCTTACCTCGGTAAATAAGGTTTTCTTTGTGTAAACGAACGAACACTTCTTTTACTGCTTCAGAAAGGCCTTCATCCATGGTAAAACGTTCACGATCCCAATCAACTGAAGCGCCTAAACGGCGAAGCTGTTTAGTAATGGTGCCGCCAGATTGCTCTTTCCACTGCCAAATTTTGTCAATGAATGCATCACGACCTAAGTCATGACGTGTTTTACCTTCTTCAGCAGCTAACTTACGCTCTACTACCATTTGTGTTGCAATACCTGCGTGGTCAGTACCCACTTGCCATAAAGTATTATTGCCTTGCATCCGTTTATAACGGGTTAAGGTATCCATGATGGTGTCTTGGAAAGCATGCCCCATGTGTAAGCTACCAGTGACATTAGGTGGGGGGATCATAATTGAATACGCATCGCCTGTACCTGATGGCTTAAAATAGCCATTTTCTTCCCAGTCTTGGTATAAAGACTGTTCTATATCTTGTGGATTATAGGTTTTATCCATTTCACAGAACCTTAATAAATACTTTAATTTTCAATTTCTTTGGTTGAAATACTGGCGCCAAGTTGGCGTAGGTGCTTAAACCGCTCTCGTGCTGCTTGTGTCGCCTGAGGTTCATTTGGTACAAAGTCATAAACCTGCGTAAAGCGACGAATAAAGTCTGGAAGCTTAGTTGCTAAGTTGATAAGTACCGAGCGTCTACCTACCGGGGGCGTTTGCCCAATCTCTACAGGTGCACCGCCTTTAGGCCCTTCTCCTTGAAGATTATGAGGTACAAAGCTATCAGCTTCAAAACACCATAAATGTTCATCAATAGAGTGAGCATCATCAATGCAATCAACGTAGATAAATACTCGTTGACCAGATCTATATTGCTTTGCAGCTGCACGAGCGGCGAGATCAAAATGAGCCGGTAGTTTAGCGTCCGGCTCATTGTTATGTTTTAACACATAAAATTGTGCATTGATGGTCATGGTGTTGACTTCATTATGTGCGGTTACTCTGTATTTCTACAGGCAAAACTCAGCGTTCAAAATAAAGCTGCATTTTGACACAGAAACCTCATGCCATCAATCGTCCTTGCTGGGTTAATCTTGCTGTACGTCTGTAACGTTAACACGATTTAACAAGTACTGAGTTAACATTGGAACAGGGCGGCCTGTTGCGCCTTTATTTTTACCACTACGCCAAGCTGTGCCTGCGATATCTAAATGTGCCCAATTATACTTTTTGGTGAATTTAGATAAGAAGCATGCGGCAGTAATAGTGCCTGCTGCGCGACCACCTAAGTTTGTAAAGTCAGCAAATGGGCTTTCTAACTGTTCTTGATAGTCATCCCATAGCGGTAACTGCCATGCACGATCGCCACTTTGCTCACCGGCTTTAAGTAAGTCGTGTGCTAAAGGGTTGTGAGTAGATAGTAAACCTGTTGCATGTGCACCCAGTGCCACAATACACGCACCAGTCAATGTTGCAACATCGATAACTGTTTCAGGCTCAAACGCTTCGACATAGGTGAGCGCATCGCATAATACTAAACGGCCTTCTGCATCAGTGTTAAGTACTTCAACGGTCTGTCCCGACATAGTCGTTAAAATGTCACCAGGGCGGTAAGCATTTGAGCTTGGCATATTTTCACAACCTGCAAGTACGCCAATAACATTGATTGGCAGTTGCATTTCTACCAATGAGCGCATTAATCCCAATACCCCAGCTGCGCCCCCCATGTCGTATTTCATTTCATCCATTGCCTCGCCGGGTTTTAAAGAAATACCACCAGAGTCAAAAGTTAGCCCTTTGCCGACAAATACAATAGGGGCTTGCTCTTCATTAGCACCGTTATAATGGATCACCGACATAACAGATTCATTGGCACTACCTCGGCCAACGGCTAGGTATGAATGCATACCTAGCTCTTCCATTTCTTTTTCACCAACTAGGTTAACTGAAACATTGTTAAACTCTTCCAGTGCCTTTGCTTGTTCACCTAAATAGCGTGGATTACAAATATTAGGTGGCATGTTAGCGACGTCCTTACATAATTTAGCACCAGAGGCAATGGCTAAGCCATGTTCAATCGCCGACTCACCGATGGTTAATTCGCGCCGAGTTGGAACATTAAATACAATTTTACGAAGTGGACGGCGAGGGTCGATTTTTTTGCTTTTAAGATGATTAAACGTGTAAAGGCAATCTTGAGTCGTCTCAACAGCTTGGCGTACTTTCCAGTAAGTATCTCGACCCTTAACGTGTTGTTCAGTTAAGAAGCAGACGGCTTCCATTGAACCAGTGTCATTTAGGGTGTTAATGGTCTTAGAAATAATTTGTTTATACTGTTTGTCGTCTAATTCGCGTTCTTTACCACAGCCGACCAATAAAATGCGCTCACTGAGTACGTTTGGAACATGATGTAACAACAGTACTTGTCCTGGTTTTCCTTCAAGGTCACCACGACGTAATAAATTTGAGATGTAACCATCACTGATCTTATCCAGCTGTTCACCTATGGGAGATAATCGGCGAGGCTCATACACACCAACTACGATGCAGGCACTGCGCTGTTTCTCTGGGCTACCACTTTTTACGCTGAATTCCATTGCGACTCCTGAGTCTAAAGTTATGTCTTTTTGAACTTTATGCCGAAGTGACTATCAATACCATAAATGTTTGATTATATCTGGCTGTTGGTATGATAATTAAATTTGATGGCATATAATAAACTGACTAAAATAACCAGTTTACTCAAAATCTCCCACTATTCCAGTGAAAGACGAAGTTTTATAGGGGCACACATTGCTAATCTTTCGTTATTTAACTGCTGAGGTGCTAAAATCGCAGATCGCCGTGTTTCTAACGTTGATGACGATTTTTTTGTCACAAAAGTTTGTTCGGATCTTAAGTGATGCATCAGACGGTGACTTGCCAGCGAAACTTGTGGCATCAGTGTTGATGCTAAAATTACCACAATTGGCCGTATATATTCTGCCGCTAAGCCTGTTTTTAGGTATTATTTTGGCCTATAGCCGAGTGTATGCAGACAGTGAAATGACAGTGCTACGGGCTTGTGGTGTGAGTGAATGGTACGTGGTACGTGTGACTTTAGTTTCTAGTTTGGTATTTGCTCTGTTGGCTGGTGTTGTGAGTTTATATATCGCCCCTTGGGCATCTGAAAAAGAATACCAATTAAAAGAGCAAGCTGAAGCTGAGTCTGGTTTGGCGGCGCTCAGAGCTGGTCGTTTTCAGCAAACAGGCAATGAAAAAGCGGTGGTGTTTGTACATAATATTCTTGAGCAAGGCCGGGAGCTAAATAAAGTGTTTGTAGCGCAATTGCCAAATAAAGATTCAAATCAGGCTGCGCGCATTGTTTATGCTCAAAAAGGGCGAGTTATTGAACAAGAAAGCGGTGAACAACAGTTAGTACTTAATGATGGAAAGCGCTATGAAACTGACGGCCTGAGTCAAGCGATGAATAAAACCGAATTTGCCAGTTATCAAGTACAAATTCGAGAACAAATTATTGAACACCAAAGACGTAAATTAGAAGCAATTCCAACATTACAATTACTTGAAATGAATACGCCCCAAGCCGCAGCTCAGTTTCAATTGCGACTGTCAGTTCCCATTTCAATTATACTCCTAACGCTATTAGCCGTACCTTTAAGTGTGGTAAACCCTCGTCAAGGGAAATTTGCTAAATTAGTACCTGCAATTGGTCTATATCTCGGTTATTTTATTTTATTGAACGCTGGAAAGTTTTTGGTTGCTGAAGGTAAAATCCCGTCCGCGGTTGGCTTGTGGTGGATTCACCTATGCGTACTGTTTATTGGTACTTATTTAATCGCTAAAGGGCGGCCATTTGGCGTTTGGATACGCTCGGTACTAACAAAGCGGGCGCCATTAGCATGATGAAAACATTAGATTGGTATATCGGTCGAAGTATTTTGCAAACCACAGGGTTTGCCCTTTTAGTATTTGTAGGAATAAATACCTTAATTAAATATATAGAACAGTTAAAGTCAGTTGGTCGGGGTAGTTATGATATGGCAGACGCTATGCTTTATACATTTTATAGCATGCCTGCTGATATCGTGGTGTTTTTCCCAATGGCCGCTTTGATCGGTGGACTTACTGGACTTGGATCGCTTGCTTCAAGTAGTGAACTGGTGGTGATGCAAGCAGCTGGAATGTCACGCTTACAGATCATTGGCTCGGTAATGAAAACAGCTATAGTATTGGCGTTGTGTATGATGGCGCTGGGCGAGTGGGGTGTTCCACAGGCGGAAAAGGCCGCTAAACAGTTACGCAACAATGCTATTTTTGGTGGTGAAGTGTTTAATGCTCAAAAAGGCGTATGGGCTAAAGATGGCAGTAATTTTATCAATATTGGCAATATCGAAAAGTCAGGCGACCTAAAAAATGTCAGTATTTACTATTTTAATGATGATTTAGAGCTAAACAAAGTGATGCGTGTGGTGCACGCCAAGAGTGCGCCCCAAGGTTGGGTTTTTAACGGTGTTGAAGAAGTAATCTTGAGTAAAGATAGAATAACCACGCATTATCGTGAGTCGCAAATATACAATTCACAGCTTACTTCTGAAAAGTTAGATGTGGTGTCTGTTGACCCTGAGTCTCTTTCGTTTAGAGGTATTTGGTCATACCTATCTTACCTTGAGCAAAATGATCAAGATACAAGCAGCTATGACTTGGCTTTATGGAGAAAGGTTATGCAGCCTTTAACCATTGCGGTCATGCTGTTAGTGGCACTGTCATTTATTTTTGGCCCTTTGCGCTCAGTGAGTATGGGGGCTCGAATCATTATGGGTGTGATCACCGGACTGGCATTTCATTTAAGTAATGAAATATTTGGTCCGATTGTGATGGTTTACAATGTACCTGCGGTACTTGGGGCGATGATGCCCAGTGCTTTATTTGTGGTTATTGCCAGCTATTTACTTAAACGTAAACAATAGCTTTATTAAGCCCAGTGCTTTTTCTGGGCTTATCGGTTTTAATCTAAGTTGTTATACACTTTTTTATTTTCTTGCTTAGTTAATACAACAACCTCTGTTTTACAGAGTAAATCTTGTAAAGCGCGTTTTTGTTTATAATCTACTAATACGAGTAAGTTGCCTAAACCAAGCAGTGCGCAGATGCTGCGTAATAAAGCTGTACTCCATGGTAATAACTCACCTGATTGAGTCTGTACTTTTAATCGCCATGCCCTCATACCAATTGTTTGGCCGCTTTTAGTCCAAAAATAAGCAAAAAATAATGTGCTCACTAGAACTAAAAGAATAGCTCGAATACTATAAAGTACAGGAGATGCTTGAATATAAGCGGAGACATCTGGGTGCTCACCAAGTTGTAACACTTTAGCTGATATTAGGCCTTGCACAACTAATAGATAAGCAACGGTGGTTAACATTGCAAAAGCAATTACAACTAAGCCATCGTAGATAAGAGAGGCTAATCGTCGAAAAAAACCTGCATTAGGAAACTGTGACATATGCGTACTCTACTCAAACAAATATAATTAATTACATGGTATTTTACACAACAGAGCTAATAATGGCGAAAATCATTACAAATGGCCGTTTTATCGATACTTTGTACAAATACCAAGCAGTTAAGTAGGTTAAGTTAAAAAACTACTTGCCCAGTGAAGCGATGTTTGTATAATGCAAAGCATAGAGACGACGGCATTATAAACAAAGCCTAAGCTCAAAGTGGTTTTTCTTTATTTTCTCTTGTTTAGAAGATGAAAGAAAAATTATGCCAGTGTGATGGAATTGGTAGACATGACGGATTCAAAATCCGTTGCCTTCGGGCGTGGCGGTTCAAGTCCGCCCACTGGTACCACTTTTTATAACCCTAACCGTTTGGTTGGGGTTTTTTTATGTCTGAAATTTGAACATTGATTTATGGACTGGTCGGACTTGGCCGCCACGCTGGTGGCGCAAGTATCAGTTAAGAGTCCGCCCACTGGACCCACTTTTTATAACCCTAACCGTTTGGTTGGGGTTTTTTTATGTCTGAAATTTGAGTATCGATTTATGATTAGTCGACTTAGCCACCCCTGCAGGTGGCGCTTAAATACTTTAAGCGCTTGCATACAGAAATTAACTTTTATCACTATGTTTGCTAAATAGGCTGATTTTTCATCTCATACACAGTTTTGTTTAACTCAGGGGGCGTGGGTTAATTATTTGTAACTTTTTTTATCCTTTATTTTCAATCTTTTCCAGTTAGTACCAAAAAGAGGAATAACATTTTAACTTTTATATTTTAATATTTTACCTCTTAATTTCTCGCCACTTGGAATATCTTGCCTATACTAACCATGAAGACAACGTGTCAATGTATTACTCCTGTGCTTTTTAGCATCGTAGGAGTATAGCGTGCTAGCTTTATATAGTTAAGCTTGGTGGTCGCGCAATCGTGTTTTGATGATGGATCGCAAATAAAAACAGTTTGGTTTGTTGCGATTTTAGCAAATTATTATGGGCGGCTACTATGCAATTACCACTTCCTTATCAAGTTGATGGACTATCACCATTTAGTATCTCGAATGAAGCCTTTTTTACTTCTATATCTAATTTCACGTAACTAATTAACTTTATTTTTTGCCGTGTTGGCTTTCGCTTACGGCAAATTTTATTAGCTAACCAACTTTTAACTATATAAGCAACTTTTAACTATATAAGCAACTTTGGTAGGAACGTTGCGACTCACTTTGCTAAGCAAAGTAACTTTTCGTTTAAGCAGTATGTATTTTAGATTAATGAGGAAAGGCATATGTGTGGAATTAAAGTAAGCCGGCATGGCTTATTATTTACTTGGCTAATGTGTATGGGGTACTCTTCACCTCTGTACATTTGAAGGCTCATGAAAAGCCTTTATTACTTGTTGACAAGCAAGTTCAAACAGCGAGTGCATTTGATGCGCTCTCAGGTGATATGAACATACAACCATATCATCTGGATAGTTCATTGTTACCACAAAATATCAATCAACCAAAGTATTCAGAGCTTCATTTAATGTCTCATGGCGGGCCAGGTTGGTTGTTGGTTAATGGTCAAAAAATACATAATAACACGCATGAATATGAGCAGTTTATTGCCCATGTAGAATCGTTACTTTCACCTACAGGTAAATTATATTTATATGGGTGTGATGTGGCAAAAGGTGAACAGGGCAAATATTTTGTTGATAAGCTGCACAAGCGACTTAATAGGCCTGTATATGCTTCAATTAACAAAACCGGGAATGTTAAAAATGGCGGTGATTGGGTTTTAGAATACTCTTCAACTTCAACTTCAAATAAGTGGCAGTTAGCGCAAAATATGGCGGGTTTTGAAGGTGTATTAGCTCATCCAAGTGATGTAACGTTTCAAAACGGTGGACCTGCACTACTCAGTGATCCAGTTACTTTCAATGGAGTGACGTATTCTCATAACCTCCCTGCGACTGGTAAAATGGCCAGATATAATGACTCGGTGGATGGTCGAGATCGTCGATTTGGGATTACAGATGAGCTAAATGCAGATAACGCATTACTTTATCATATTTCTGATGGAGGGGTACTGACAAAAGCACCTGTAGGTGATGTTGATTACCGCTTTAAAAGTAGCAATGGTGATGAGTTTAGGCTGGTCTCAATGGAAGCAGGTTCAATCACAGATATCGACTCAGTCGAAAACACCGTCAATCACATAGTGACAATAACAGGGTATAAAAATGATGTAAGTGCAGTCTCAGAGACAGTAGACTTTACGCAGGCCATACCTGAGAGTGATCCCAGTTCTATAACGTACGTGCGTACAGTATTAACGGCAGAAAATCAATTAACGACTTTTAATGACGGTGTGTTGACGTTTGATGAAAGTTGGCAAGATATTGATGAGGTACGTTTTACCACAACAGGCCAAGCCAGCAAAGTGACTTTTGTGGTGATAGACACCATTGATTTTGAAGCTGCGGTATCTGATAACGCACCACCAGCGATGACGTCACTTAATTTATCTGGATCTCCAAGTGGCAATGATACTACGGTGACTTACACTGCTGTATTTGATGAATCAGCCACTAATGTTTCAACTGATGATTTCACTTTAAGTACGGTGACTGGAAACGCTTCGGGTACAATCGCCAGTGTGTCAGCATCATCTGGCTCATCTATTACTGTGACCGTAAATGGTATAAGTGGTACGGGAAGTATTCGGTTAGACTTAAATGCGAATACCAATATTGTTGATGGGTTAGGTAATGGTAATAACACCAATGGATATGTTGCCAGTTTTAATGGTGCTGTCCATGCGGTCGATACCGTTGCGCCTAGCGTAAGTAGCGTATCTGCATCCAGCAATGATGGCACATATAAAGTAGGAGATACGGTTACGGTAACAGTTGGCTTTAACGAAGCAATTACAGTAACTGGGTCACCCACAATAACACTTGAAACCGGTACAACCGATAGAACTGCAACCTATAGTAGTGGCTCGGGTAGTGATACGCTTAGTTTTACTTATACTGTTCAATCTGGTGACGTCAGCAGTGATTTAAGTTATACATCTACATCGGCACTAGCGCTTGCAGGAGGCACTTTAAATGATGCAGGAGGAAATGCAGCAACGTTAACGCTTGCAACGCCTGGAGCAACTAATTCATTGTCAGCAAATAAGGCGTTGGTGATTGATGGTGTAGCACCGGTGGTAAGTAGTGTTTCTTCAACCACGACGAATGGTTTATATAAAGTGGGCGACGCAATCGTAGTGACGGTCACATTTGATGATGCGGTTACGGTAACAGGCACGCCAACATTAACTCTTGAAACGGGTGCTAACGATAGAGCGGCTAGTTATGTCAGTGGTTCAGGGTCTACAACGTTAAACTTCTCTTACACGGTTCAGTCAAATGATGTGAGCAGTGATTTAGCTTATGTGAGTACATCTGCTTTGGCTTTAGCGGGTGGATCAATAAGTGATTCGGCTGGTAATAATGCATCTTTAACATTAGCAACGCCAGGCGCTACTAATTCATTGTCGGCCAGTAAAGCCCTTGTGATTGATGGTGTGGTGCCGACCGTAAGCAGCGTATCTTCTTTTACAGCTAACGGTACTTATAAAATTGGCGACTCACTTACAATAACTGTCACATTTAGTGAAAATGTAACGGTAACGGGCACGCCAACGTTGACCTTGGAAACGGGCACCAATGATAGAGTGGCAAGTTACATTTCAGGTTCAGGTGGTACGCTGTTAAGCTTCTCATATACAGTGCAATCAGGCGACCTTAGTAATGATTTAGCTTACACTACATCTTCAGCGCTAGCACTTAACGGAGGCTCAATTAATGACTCTTCGGGTAATACTGCCACGCTCACTTTACCAACTCCTAGTACAGCAAATTCACTCTCTGCAAATAAAGCATTTGTTATTGACGGCGCATTACCAACACTCGATGCGAGCCATTCAACGCCGGCGAATGGTAGCTATGGTTTGGCTGCTAACGGCAATTTGGTAATGAGCTTTTCTGAGGCTGTCGCTTTAGGTACAGGTAATATAACGCTGGTTAATGCGGCAAATTCTAGTGTGATCGAAACTTTTAACGTTGCGACTGGAACTGGCAGTAACGGTGGTACTGTGACTGTGAATGGCAATACGGTAATTATTAATCCAGGCACAGACTTATCGGCAGGTGTTGGTTATGCAGTACAGGTAGACACAACGGCTATAACAGATAGTGCTGGGAATACATTTGTAGGTATTACCAATAATACAACGTATGCAGTCACGGTTGCGGCTAATGTAGTATTAAGTGTTGATAATACGTCTATTTTAGAAAAATCAGGTCAAGCAACGGCTACCTTAACACTCAAAGATAGCGCAAGTAATGATTTTAATGCGCCTGCAAATGTGTCTGTCACTTTAAGTTTTGGCGGTACTGCAACAGGTTCTGGTACTGATTATTCTTTAGGCGGGTCTATTGCAGGTAATACAGTGACCATAAGTAGTGGTTCAGCATCGCAAACCTTTACGATTACAGGTATTGATGATGCCCCAACTTCAGATGATGGGGAAACAGTTATTGTAGATATTAATACTGTTACTACTGGTAATGCAGCTGAGTTGGGAACGCAGCAAGTTACAGTTACTTTAGACGAAAATAACCCTCCAGTATTTACTGGCTTAGATGCCACCCCTAACTTTACAGAGAATGGTGCGGCAGTCGTGTTTGATTTGAATGTCGCGGTCTCAGATACTGAACTTGATGCGTTAAGTGCCGGTAATGGTGACTACAATGGTGCAAGTCTTACAATCGCCCGTAACGGTGGAGCCAATGCCAGTGATACTTATGGAAATACAGGACAATTGGGTGCGCTTACACAAGGTCAAACGTTTGATTACAATAATACTTCTGTAGGTACTGTTACCACGAATAGTGCTGGTACTCTAACCTTAACCTTTAATAGCAATGCAACAACCGCTATTGTAGGAAATGTGTTACGAAATATTAGTTATTCCAATAGCTCTGAAGCCCCTGGCACATCGGCTACATTAAACTGGACTTTTAATGATGGTGTATCCAATAGTGAAGGTACAAATCAAATAGTGGTAAGCATCACAGAAGTTAATGACGCTCCAACGCTAGATAATTCGCAAACCCCAGTTTTAACTGCGATAAATGAAGATGTATCAGGAGCTAATAACCCCGGAGTGGAAATTGACACTTTGGTAGTTGATAATTCTATCGGTGATGTAGATGGAGGGGTTGTTGAAGCTATTGCAGTAACAATGGTTGATAATACTAATGGTAGTTGGCAGTACAGCACTGATAATGGCAGTAATTGGAGTGATTTCAGTGCAACTACCGGGCAAAGTGTTGATTTAACATCAACAGCTCGGTTGCTTGACGGGACATTGACTGTTGGCACGACTCAAAAAATCAGATTCGTACCAAATGAGCATTATAATGGCTCTGCAACCTTTACCTTTATTGCTTGGGATAAGTCATCAGGTACGGCTGGTGATACAGCTGATGCGACGAATAAAGGTGGTATAACGGCATTCTCAAATGTATCTGATACTGCATCTATCACGATAAATGCACAGCCAGATGCACCAACACTGTCTATGGCTTCGAGCCTTAATTACACCGAGAATGCTTCAGCAACTTCACTCGATAGCCAAGCATCTGCGACCGACCCTGACGGTGATGCTAGCTGGCAAGGTAATGGTGCTCAATTAGTCGCGTCAATTAGCAGTGGTGCTTTAGCAGAAGATAGCTTAAGTATTGCAACCAGTGGTGACTTTAGTATTAGTAATGCACAGCTAAGCTACCAAAATTCGGTGATAGGTACAATTAGCGAAACTAGTGGTACTGCCAATGATGGAATTGTCACGGCGGGAGATAGTTTAACGGTGAGTTTATCTGCCAGCACCAACGCAATTACGCAAGCATTGGTTAGAGCACTGAGTTACCAAAATAGTAGTGATAACCCCTCTACAGCGGCAAGAACTGTAACTGTTCAACTTACCGACAATGAAACCAGTTCGATATCTGATAACGTGACTGTTAATGTGAGTGCTGTAAATGATGCTCCAACAATTGCAGGTACACCAACTTCGACAGTTGCCCAAAATGAAGCTTATAACTTTTTACCAACGGGAAGTGATGTTGACTCAACGACATTGACTTACAGTGTACAAAATCTACCCAATTGGTTGAATTTTAACACTAATACTGGAGGGCTTTCAGGTATACCAGATAATAGCAATGTAGGTACTTCTGCAAGTATTGTGATAACCGTAACAGATGGAGCATTGAGTGCTAGCCTTGCTGGATTTATCATCTCAGTGTCAAATGTGAATGATGCGCCGACGATTACAGGTACACCCAGCTCGCAAATTGATCAAGGTGCCACTTATAGCTTTACACCTCAAGCCAATGATATTGATGGTGATAGTTTAACCTTTAGCGTTAGCAATGCGCCAAGTTGGCTTACTTTGGATACAAGTAGTGGCTTATTAAGTGGTGTGCCACAACAGCAAGATGTCGGCACAGCAACTGGCATTGTGGTTTCAGTATCCGATGGTAGCGTGTCGGTTAGCCTTCCTGCGTTTAGTATCGAAGTGGTAAATGTGAACGATGCGCCAACGATCTCAGGAGTACCACAAACATCAGTGATTGAAGGTGAGCAGTATGGCTTCACACCGAATTCGTCTGATTTAGATGGTGATGGTTTAACGTTTAGTGTTACTAACCTGCCTAGTTGGGCGCAATTTAGCACAACAACAGGTGCAATCACTGGGGTGCCAAGTGAAAATGATGTTGGCGAAACAACCGGTGTGGTACTTTCTGTATCTGATGGCAGTTTAACAGCAAGTCTTGCAGCCTTTAACTTAACAGTATTGAAGAAAAATACAGCGCCAGTGGTGATACCACAAGCACTGATTTTAGTTGAAGATACTCAGTTGAGCATCAAAGCTGCAGCTACGGATGCGCAAAATGATGTGCTGACTTATGCTATTGTATCTGCTCCGAGTAATGGTACTTTGACTCAATCAAGTGCTGGCTGGACTTATAAGCCATTGCAAAACTACAATGGTCAAGATAGCTTTAGCTATACAGCAAGTGACGCTGAGTTAACTTCAGAACCAGCGGTTGTATCACTTGAAATAACCCCCTTTAATGATGAACCTGTTGCACAAGATGATACCTTTACGCTGGTACAAAACAGTTCTAACACATATACATTGTCAGTATTAAATAACGACTCTGATGTGGATGAAGATACCTTAACAATTCAAGGTGCAAAAGCCAGTATAGGTAGCGTTAGTATTGCGCAGGGCGCATTACAGTATCAGGCACCAGATGGGTTTAGTGGGGAAGTTCAATTCAGCTATGTAGTATCAGATGGAAATGCAGGTAGAGATACAGCAGGTGTTGATTTGCAAATAACCGGTGCATCGGATGGGGAAAAACCCGTACTGACTGTACCCACTGATGTTACAGTGAATGCCACAGGCTTGTTTACAAAAGTTGACCTAGGTGTTGCGTCAGCAGTCGATAGCTTAGGTAACCCAGTACCAGTATCACTGGTTGATAGGACGACCACCTTTGCACCTGGGCTGCATAGTGTTTACTGGCAAGCTGTTGATGGTAATGACTTGAAAACGACTGCTAAGCAGCAAGTGACGGTAATGCCTTTAATATCTTTGAGTAAAGATCAAGTGGTAGCTGAAGGGAATAGTGTGTCAGTAGATGTCTTATTGAATGGTCCAGCACCAAGTTATCCTGTTACGGTCAACTACAGCGTCTCTGGTAGTGCTGATAGCACTGATCATGATGCGCAAAGTGGTGTTGTGACAATTTCGAGTGGCACACGAACGTCGATACAATTTAGTGTGTTCAGCGATAGTGTTGTTGAGCAAGCGGAGACAGTTGTGATTAGCTTGGATGCCGGAATTAATTTAGGCAATAAGAGTCAAACGACAGTTCGTATTTTGGAAGGCAATATAGCACCAGTTGTTAAACTTAATGTTGAGCAGTCTACTGAAACTCGGTTAACGGTCGCGCAAAATGGAGGCTTGGTTAATGTGCTCGCACAAGCAACAGATGCGAATCCACAAGATCAGCTGACCTTAAGCTGGAATTCATCTCTGACAAATCAAAGTGCGCAAAGTAACCTGTTTACCTTTGACCCAAGCGGTGTCACGCCAGGTGTGTATTCAGTTACTGTAACAGTAACCGACAGTGGTTCACCCGCGCTAAGTGGCAGTGAAACCGTGTACATTGATGTAACTGCAGAGTTGGCAGCTTTAAGTTCCGAAGACTCAGATGGGGATTTAATCCCTGATGATCAAGAAGGTTATGCCGATTCAGATGGTGATGGCATTGCGGATTTCTTAGATGCGATAGATGAATGTAATGTTGTGCCAGGACAAGTGACTAACCAGAATGCATTCTTAGCAGAAGGCGACCCAGGGGTTTGTTTGCGCAAGGGTGCTGTTGCAGCGCAAGATAGTCGCGGAGGGTTGGAGTTAAGCGATGATACTCAACAGGGTAATATCAGTGCCGACAGTGAAGTAACCAACGTTGGCGGGGTGTTTGATTATATTGCTTATGGCTTACCTGAAGTTGGGCAAACTTATCGCTTAGTACTGCCGCAAACTCTGCCAATTCCAGCAAATGCGGTATACCGTAAGTATACTGACGCGCAAGGTTGGAGAGATTTTGTTGAAAATGGCAGCAACCAAGTATTTAGTAGTGCGGGTGAGGCTGGGTACTGTCCACCTCCTGGTGATGCACTATGGCAAGCCGGGCTAACGGAAGGTCATTGGTGTGTTCAATTAGAAATTGAAGATGGGGGCCCTAATGATGCTGATGAAAAAGCCAACGGTACAATCGTTGACCCAAGCGGTGTTGGGGTGTTCTTGTCTAATAACCAAATGCCGGTGGCCAATGCTGATACATTTAGTATGCAGTGGAATAGCAGCGCAGTGATAGACGTATTAGTCAATGATACGGACGCAGACGGTGACATGTTAACAATTGCACAAGCAAGCGCCCAGTTTGGTGTAGTAGAAGTAACCACTGAGCAGCAATTACGGTTTACTCCTGCAGCCAATTTTGTAGGAGAAGACGTGATTAGCTATAGCATTACAGACTCTCAAGGTGGCACGAGCTTTAGTACTGTCACGGTTACTGTGGTCGGTAATCAAGCACCTGTAGCTCAAAATGACACTGCTCAAACTGCAAGTAGGAGTTTGGTTGTTATTGATGTCCTAGCTAATGATAGTGATGCAGAAGGTGATGAACTCACTATTACACAAGCGAGTGCCTCAAATGGCGATACATTTATCAATGAAGGTAAAAGTATTAGCTACGTACCGAACGCAGGTTTTGCGGGTGAAGATATGGTGATGTACCGCATTAGTGATGGAAAAGGAGGTGTAGGTGAAGCGATGGTGGTGATCACTGTAGCTGAGAATATGCCACCAGAAGTCAGCCCTAATCGCACGAGTGTGGATTATGAGTCTACAGTTTTGATAGATGTATTAAGCAATGACTCAGACCCTGAGTCAGACACTCTGACGTTAATACTCGCAACGGCTGATGTGGGCTCTGTTACTATCATGGATAATGGTCTACTGCGTTATACACCAAAATCAGGCTATGTAGGCATGGATACGATAACCTATACAGTGCAAGATGAATTTGGTGCACAGGCGATTGGTGTGGTTAGCGTACAAGTAACCAAACCGGTATCGGATAGCAGTGGTGGTAGCTTGTTATGGTTAATGTTATTGCTTGTTCCTTTTGGAGCCTCCAGGCGGTTAGCAATTAAACGTTAAAAAGGTAAGTTACAATAAAACGGCCTGAACTTTGTTCAGGCCGTTTTTTTATTCCTTGATTTATTTTTTCTGCGTTATCACCTAACTGATATAGAATAACTATGCGGCATAGGTTCTGCCTTGGGAAAACACTCGAATGACTGCTGCAAAAACACACAGTAAAGAACAATAGACCCGAAGTACTCTATTTTGAGGTAATGAAACTTTATTAATAATAAGGCGTAAATTTACTATCTATTTGTCCTAAAAGAAAAATTATAGCTCGGCTAGTGTCAGATTTAGCCCCTCAAAACGATTAAGTATTATTACGCATTAGTATAATAAGTATGAGCACAAGCATTTCTTCTTTAACTGCGCTAAAATAGTCGGTTACACCTTATGCTGCTTTATGTCATTTTTGAGTCATACACTCTATGTCTGAGTAGCTAACACACGACATTATCGCATTCTCACGGGGTTTTTGTATGTCAGATAAGAGCTATATCACCGCACAGCAATTGCTAGAAGATTCATTTCGTGTTGCCGCGCAAGTTTATGAAGACGACTTTCGTCCAGACTTTATCATTGGTATTTGGCGCGGAGGTGCGCCAATTGGTATCGCAGTGCAGGAATATTATGATTATAAAGGTATTGAAACCGACCATATTGCTGTACGTACTTCGTCATATTATGGCATTGGGAAACAGTCAAAAGAGATCAAGGTTCATGGTTTGCATTACATCATAGAAAATGCAAATGCAGGCGACTCTTTATTAATTGTTGATGATGTATTTGACTCTGGTCGCAGTATTTTTGCGTTAAAAGAAAAACTTGCTGAACTAATGCGCTTGAACTTGCCAAAAGATATTCGTGTGGCTTGCCCTTATTACAAGCCAAACAACACTAAAGTGCCAATGAAGCCAGATTACTATATTCATGAGTCTGATGAGTGGTTGGTATTTCCACATGAGCTTTCTGGACTTACGCCAGATGAGATCATCGCAGGTAAATCAGACTTGAGTAATATCAAGGCGTTATTTAAGTAAGACATAGCTCTAAGCTGGCCAATCTGAAGGCTAGCTTAGAGCTATATTTGTGCAAAACTATCTACAAAATCTTCTAGCGCATCTATATCTACAGGTTTTAAACCGTCACTACTTCTCACTATTAAGCCTTTGTCTACCAATTCAGTCACCACACGTCTGTAAGCTCGTTCAGTAGTAGCAAAACGCTCAGCTTCTGCATTTACTGTTGGGTAAGCGCGAAGTAATGTTGGATTATTGTTTTCAGCTCGTAATAAACAGTCTTTGGCGATGTTATAGCTCAGTGGTAATAATAACTTGTCGAGATTAATTTTTTGATTTTCAGCAAATTTAGCCGCAATAGTTTGCGCGGTATATAAGCTCAATTCTGGTTGGTCGAGCAACAATTGTCGCCAATGCTTTAATTCAATCAGGTTGTATTGAACGTTACTTAAGCAGGTGACGGTATAGATACATGGCTGATTATTCAGTGCTTCAATTTCGCCTATTAAGGTATTGTTGCAGTCAAGTTGTCCTAACAATAAACGTCTACCATTACCAACGTCATAACTAAAAGAAACCGTACCACTTCTTACCAGAATTAACTTTGTTAAAGGCTCATCTTGATGGATTAATACGTCTTTTTTACTGTGAACAAATGCGTTACCAGCAAAGCTCAGTAACTGCTCTACAAGATTAGTTGAAAAATGATATTGAAACATCTAGATGGCTCTTCGGACATTTGTCCTATTTATTAATATTGAATAAAGATAGCATGGCCGTAATGATTTTACGCTAACTCATACCTGCTATTGAGGTTTTTCTCGTTTAGCCCCCGTCCCGTGTTAGAGCTTACTAACTAATTCAAGGGGTTTGTGAGTTAGCTTTTTTCTTCTAGGCTTTATTACACACATCTTTACTACGCGGCCCTCTATGCTAACTCAACTAATAGGAGAGAACAAATGACTTGGGAATATTTAGGCTATATTGCCTCGGTTTTTTTGGTTATCTCTTTGATGATGAGCAACGTAACCAAACTACGGTGGTTTAACTTAACGGGCTGTATTTGTTTTACAGTGTATGGAGTAATGATACAAGCATGGCCAGTTGCTTTGACCAACGGCTTGTTGGCTTTCGTTAATTTATATCACTTATATAAGCTGCATCGATCTGATTAGCTTCAATGCAGCAGTGTTGCTTAACGTTGATAAACTAAGTTACCCGCAAGCCAAGTTTGTAGTACTTGAATATCAGCAATTTGCGCTGCATTTACTTTAAAATAGTCTTTGTCAACTAGAATAAAGTCTGCCCACTTACCTTGCTCTAAGCTGCCGAGTTTATATTCTTGAAACGCTGCATAAGCTGCATCGAGTGTAAATGCGCGCAATGCTTGCTCTCGATTAAGTGTCTCTTGTGTTCGCCAGCCATTTTTAGGTTGGCTATTACGAGACATACGGGTAACAGCAGCATGTAAACCATGGAACGGGTTAGCGAGCTCAACTGGAAAGTCAGAGCCCGCTGCAATTTTGCTCCCTTGAGTTAAAAATGTTTGCCAAGCGTAAGCACCACGTAGTTGCTCATTGTTTAAACGTTGCTCAGCCATGTGCATATCTGATGTCGCATGAATAGGCTGCATTGAAGGTATGATTGAAAGTGCTTTAAACCGCTTAATATCATTAGGGTGAACAATTTGCGCATGTTCAATGCGATTGCGAAGTAGCTTTCCCCCAACTTTGTTAAAGATATTTTCATAGCTATCGAGCACGATACGGTTAGCTTTATCGCCAATCGCGTGAGTATGAGCACTATAACCGTGAGAGAAACTTTGCTTAAGTAGCGTTTCAAGTTGAGATTGGGTTTCTAGCATCAAGCCTTGGTGGCCTTTTCTGTCATGATAATCCTCTAATAACGCAGCGCCACGGCTGCCCAATGCACCGTCCGCATAAATTTTTACGCTGCGAATGCTCAGGTAATCATTTTTTTCTTTTATTACCCCATGTTTCAGCATTTCCGACAAGTGTGAGTCACCTGCACTTAACATCCCATAAATGCGCAGGGGTAGTGTGTGTTGCTTTGCTCGTTGTTGATAAAGGTGCCAAGTTTCATACTCAATTCCCGCATCATGTGCTGAGGTAATGCCTAAGCTAAGTAAATGCTTACCAGCGGTGTTCAACGCGAGTTGTCTTTGCTCATCAGTTGCTGGTGGAATATGAGTAACAATAAGTTGTTCAGCTTTGTCGATAAATACACCACTAGGTTGACCATTCGTTAAGCGAATAACTTCACCACCTGGCGGTGTGTTACTATCTTTATTAATTCCGGCGAGCGCCATTGCCTTACTATTGGCCCATACTGCATGACCATCAACGCGAGTAAGTACCACTGGGCGATCGTTAATATATTCATCCAGCTGCTTTGCCGTTGGGAACTGTTTACCCGGCCATAATGTTTGATCCCAGCCTCGTCCAGTGATCCAGCCTTTTGGTGCCTGTGCTGTATACGCTTGAAGCTTCTTGCCAACTTCATTAACAGACTGACTGCCCCTTAAATCTAGTTGTAGTAGGTTGTTACCTAAACCAATAATATGGCCATGGGCATCTATTAAACCTGGTAGTAATGTACGTTCTTTTCCATCTATTTTATTAGCTTGAGGAAACTCATCTATGATGGAGTCATTACCTGTTTTTACTACTTTACCGTCTTTAAATACTAAAGTGGTAAAAGTCGTTAACTCTCCTTTTTGCGTAGGAGAGTAGCCATGAACGTTATGAATAAGGGTTGTTTGAGCATAAGTTGCGCTACTACATAGTAACAAAACGAGACGTACAAAAAGCTTCATAGGGTTAGCCTGTTTTAATTATTGTCTTTTGGTATTCACCATAGCGTAGTTTTAATGATGACTCAAAATAATGATATGATTGGACTTTGTTGTTGTATAAGGAACTGTGATGAAGCTGTTTATGGTTTATTTAGGGGGACGTGTGAGTGGTTGTCATATTGAAATGCACGACGTACGTTTTGTGATAGGAAAACAAATAGAAGACTGCTATCAAAAATTAAAAGCCCAATGGGTTGGCGATAGAGCAGCTGTGCATATGGACTCTTATGTTGAAATAAAACATGCAGATGGTTATGAAGTGAGCTTGGTCAAAGAGAAACCTGCGCATAACCATAAATTATTTTTTGTTAATTTGGGTGCTTATGTGCCTGAGCGCTTAGCTGAGCAGCATGACTTTGCTTTGTTTGTTGCAAAGGACGCATATGAAGCGAAAGAAAAAGCGAAATACAGTCTCCTCAATGGAATGACTCACCTTCACAAAGATAATTTACATGACGTGGATGATTGTTTTGCTATTGATTTACTTGATGAGCAATATTTTATAGCGCTAAAGCCAAGTGGTAAAAGTCAGCCTTTAACCCCTGATTGGTTTGGTTACCATATTCTCTAAATACTTTATTTAGAGGAATCTTGTTTGTCTGCTTTTATCGCAATTTTTATGGCAATAAGTACGATTGCAAACATTAAAAATGGTAACGCCGCCAAGGCATATTCAGCAACATTACTGTTTTGATAGCTAGGCTGCAAAATAAAGTGTCCGCCAATACACAGCGCGATTGTAACAAACAGTAGTGGCAACATAATCAGTTCTTTACGTTTTGAGTGTGTTTTCATGAATGATTCCTCTACCTAGCAGTGTGGCATTATTTTTAAAATTGAGTATTGACGTTGATCATAAAAGCGACAAGCGCACTAGCAAGGCCAACTGGTTTGAATACGTAAAGTTGCTGCTTTTATGCTTTTAAAGCGTAAATTCGGTGCAGATATTATCACTTTAACTTCATATGAACAAAATTAACTTGTGCCACATACAGGCTCTGATATAACTGATTTTTTAAGTGTTGGAATGAGGTTATGAAGCAGCAGATCATAGTGGTAAAATTGGGAACGAGCGTGCTTACAGCGGGAGGTATTCATTTGCATAAACCGCGTATGGTTGAGCTTGTTCGACAGTGTGCAGAACTTAAACAGCAAGGCCATCACATTGTACTGGTATCAAGTGGCGCTGTTGCCGCCGGTCGCTCTCAATTAAGCCAACCTTGTGGTGATTCTATCGCACAGAAACAAATGTTAGCAGCTATAGGACAGGGGCAGTTAATTCATTTATGGCAAACATTGTTTGCTTTGTACGATATTCCTGTTGCGCAAATGCTTCTAACACGCGCTGATGTGGAGCACCGTGAACGTTACCTAACGGCAAGAGATACCTTGACTCAGCTACTTAAACATCAAGTTGTGCCTATTATTAATGAAAATGATGCAGTGGCCACCAGTGAAATAAAAGTGGGCGACAACGACAATTTATCAGCTATGGTGGCTATTTTAGCTAACGCAAATAAGTTGATATTACTGACCGATCAGGCTGGGCTATTTACAGCTGATCCGCGTATAGACCCTGACGCTCAACTCATCGCTCAAGTTAACAAGATAGATGACGCGCTGCGTGCTTTAGCAGGTGACAGTGGCACATCTTTGGGCACAGGTGGTATGAATACTAAATTACAAGCTGCGGATATAGCTCAACGTGCAGGCATCGAAACAGTGATAGCGAAGGGGAGCGAAACGAACATCGTAGTAAAAGTCATGGAACAAGTCGCAACGAGCACAACCTTTATACGTTTTGATGCGCCCCTCGATGGCCGTAAAAAGTGGTTGCTCTGCGCGCCAAAATCAACGGGTACTATCACCATTGATATTGGTGCTTGCGAGGCGATATTGACGCAAGGCGCTAGTTTGTTAGCTAAAGGTGTTATGGCCGTTACTGGTCGTTTTACTCGAGGTGATTTAGTGACTATTACAAACCAGGGTGGGCAGCTTCTTGCTAGAGGGTTATGTGCTTTTTCTGAGCAAGAGCTAGGTATGATAAAAGGTTGTCATAGTTCAGACATTGCCAATTGCTTAGGGTATAAGGCATCTAATGTCATTGTACATAGAGATGATATGGTACTACTTTAAACTCTAATTACTGAATTGGCTTAGTGTGCAAAATTAATCACTTAGGCTAAAGTTAATGAAAGGATAATAATAGGCAGATTGGGAATGAACGAGCACACACCTTGTGGCTATGAATGGACAATTAAGCTTATTTCGCAAAATTGCGAAAATGCCTTAGATAAGTGTTTATTAGCTACATTAAATCAAGTGTTAGGGTACGGTAGTGCATTTGCTATGTATTTCAGTAAAAGCCTCTCCATTCGTCAGCACCCGTGTTTAATATTTAATTCAGGTTTATTAGCAAGTGACGATAAGTCGTTAAATGATGTCACTCAACTAGATATTCCTGAGTTAACTACCCGCTTAACAAAGCTTCGCCAAGATGTAACCGTACTTAATTTAGCGCAAGCACAGGTTTTACCTATTCGTTATCAAGGTTTAATGCTTGGTTTTTTAGTGATTGATACTCAGGCTAAACCGTCAATGACGAGCACTGAGTATGCTGTTGTTTCACATATTTTAAATGTGTATGTTCATCAATCGGCCACTTTGCATTATGCGCGCTTAGACCCACTTACACAGCTTTTAAACAGACAGACCTTTGATGAGAAAGTGGTTGATATTGTCTCGGGTAATGAGACATGGTTTATGCGTGACGGCTACGGTGAACGGCGCTGGTACATGGCAATTGTAGACATAGACCTATTCAAAAAAGTAAATGATACCTATGGGCATGTTATGGGTGATGAGGTCATTTTATTGGTGGCGCAATTATTAAAAAGTAACTTTCGCGTTGAAGACTATGTATTTCGTTATGGCGGTGAGGAGTTTGCTGTGGTTTTCCCGTGCGAGAATGAAGCACTAGCCATAGAAACACTTGATAGAGTTAGGCATAACATTGATCAAATGAAGTTTCCACAAGTTGGAAATGTGACTGTCAGCATGGGCTTTGTAGAGCTTAAAGGAGATATACAAGTAGCTGACTTTGTAAATCGTGCTGACAAAGCCTTGTATCAGTCAAAGCAAGATGGGAGAAACCGGGTGACCGCGTACTCAAGTTTAAAAGAGAAGGTAAATTCTCACCAAACTGGCGATATTGAATTATTTTAGCTTGTGTTAACATAGCGACCATTCATTTTACTTATGGGAGCGAACATGAAGTTTGTACGTTGGTTTTTAGGGCGCATTATTTTGTTGCTCGACTTTATATTTACGCCGCGCAGCAAAAAGCGACCTGTTGATGCACAGCAAAAGCTTGATACACATACGCAAACATTAAAGTTATACCAGTTCAAAGCCTGTCCGTTTTGTGTAAAGGTGCGCCGTGCGATTAAACGTGAAGGGCTCAATATTGAAACGCGTGATGCTAAAAATAATCCTCAGTTTCGTCAAGAACTCGCACAGCAAGGTGGCAAAGTAAAAGTGCCTTGTTTGCGTATCGAACAAGATAACAAAGTTACTTGGTTATACGAATCAAGTGACATCGTAAATTACCTAGAAAAACTAGAACGTGCAGCATAATTTAACGCACGCTTTGAAGTGTTGAATGTTTTAGTTACCAAGCGGTTATGCTAGCATAATCGCCCATCATCTATTGTTAGAAACTTAAAGAGAAACACCATGACTATCCGTACTCGTGTTGCCCCGTCACCGACGGGTGATCCGCATTTAGGTACCGCTTATATTGCCCTTTTTAACTACTGTTTTGCTAAGCAGCAAGGTGGTGAGTTTGTTTTACGTATTGAAGATACCGACCAAGTACGCAGCACACCAGAGTCAGAGCAAGCGATTATGGATAGCTTACGTTGGTTGGGCCTGAATTGGGATCATGGTCCTGATGTGGGTGGTGAGTTTGGCCCTTATCGCCAATCACAGCGTAGTGACTTATATAAAAAATATGCGCATCAACTGGTTGAACAGAGTAAGGCGTTTTACTGTTTTGCCAGCGCACAAGAGCTTGATGAAATGCGTGAACAGCAAATGGCAGAAGGTCTGCGTCCAAAATATGATGGACGCGGTTTGTTATTAAGCGAAGCACAAATAAAAGAAAACCTAGCAGCGGGTAAGCCTTATGTTATTCGTATGAACATACCTAGCGACGGTACTTTTAAATTTAACGATTATTTACGTGGTGAGATTGAGATCCCGTGGGAAAACGTAGATATGCAAGTATTGTTAAAAGCGGATGGCTTTCCAACATACTTCTTAGCTAACGTAGTCGATGATCATCATATGAAAATTAGCCATATTTTCCGTGGCGAAGAGTGGATCAACTCTGCACCTAAACTACTAAAATTGTACGAAGATTTTGGTTGGGAGGCCCCGGTGCTTGGCCATTTGCCATTACTGCGTAACCCTGACAAGTCAAAACTATCAAAGCGTAAAAACCCAACCTCTATTAATTACTACAAAGAAATGGGCTTTTTACCTGAAGCAGTATTGAACTACCTAGGTCGTATGGGTTGGTCTATGCCAGATGAGCGTGAAAAGTTTACGCTTGCTGAAATGATCGAACATTTTGATATGAAGCGGGTCTCATTAGGTGGTCCAGTATTTGATGTTGATAAATTAAGCTGGTTAAATGGCTTATGGATCCGTGAAAACTTAAGTGACGAAGAACTTATTCAACGCTTTGTTGATTGGAAGTTTAATGCACAAACATTAGCGCGTATTTTGCCTGAAGCTAAAGCACGTATTAATACGCTTTCTGATTTAGTTGATTTAGCAGGGCACTTTGTTTCTGGTCAGCCAGAATATGACCCAGCATTATTAACCGCTGGTAAGGCTGATGAAGAAGTGGTACGCCAAGCATTACAGTTCTTTATTTGGCAATTAGAAGGTGTACGTAGTTGGCAAAAATCTGAAATTTTTGCGATAGCGAAAGCCGTTGCGACTTTCCATGAGTTAAAAATTAAAGAGTTTTTAGAGCCTATCTTTGTTGCCATTACTGGAAAGCAATCTTCAACGTCTGTGATTGATGCGATGGAAGTACTTGGGTCTGATTTATCTCGTGCCCGTTTGCGTGTAGCACTTGCGCACATCGGTGTCTCTAAAAAACAAGCAAAGAAACTAGAAAAAGCGTATAGAGAGTTTCCACAAGCATAATCTATCTGCATGATAATTAAACGAAAAGCCGCTACATTCGTTGTGCGGCTTTTTTTATTATGCATAAAAGTGAACAGATATGACCTCTAAATCGTCTTATTCTGCTAACATAGCCCGGTTTTATAGTCATAAAGAACAGGTGTATGTTAAATCAATTTTACCAACAAGATGGTGAGCAGGTTGTGATCTCCCGCCAGCAGGCCAGTGAATTTGCCAAGCGTGTGGCCGATGATTTTAATCCTTTGCATGATGTTGATGCGAAAAAGTTTTGCGTACCGGGTGATTTATTATTTGCTTTGGTATTAGCGCGTTACGGTGTGAGTGAAAATATGCACTTTACCTTTGCTGGCATGGTTGATGAAACCTCTAAGCTAAATTTTCCTGCTGGTAGTGATGAGTTTGCGATTACCTCACAAGATAAGATAATGCTATCGGTAAAGCGAGACGGCGATAATAACTTATGTCAAAGCTTGGTAGAGAGTTTAACTAAAAACTATGTTGAGTTCTCAGGCACCACTTTTCCGCATGTTATTATTCCTTTAATGGCAAAGCAGGATGTGATGATAAACCCTGCTCGCCCGATGGTTATTTATGAATCAATGGCGATTCATTTGGATAAGCTAGACCTTAAAACGCTCGAACTAGAAGCAGATACGCCAGAATTTAATTATGAAGGCAAGCGCGGTAAAATTATTTTGCGTTTTAACTTGCTCAGTGAAGGTGAAAAGGTGGGCCGTGGTGAAAAACATATGCTGGTATCTGGTATTCGTGCTTATTGCCAAGAGACGGTAGATGGCCTAATTGATTATTATAATAACCGTAAAGCCACACTATAACGGATAAGAGCCTATCAAGCGCGCATCCAAAGCGCGCTTTTGCTATACTGCTCGCAACTTGCATTTATCATCAATTATACCCATGTCATTTCAAGCACTTTTGCTCGCCCAAGAATTAAACCAAGCGCTCGCACAACTTAATTTTGTTATTCCAACCCCAATACAAATGCAGAGTATCCCGTTGCTATTGGCAGGTCACGATTTGGTTGCGACTGCGCAAACAGGTACCGGTAAAACAGCAGCCTTTATGTTGCCCATTTTGCATCACTTGTTGGCAAAACCAGAGCAATTAGGGCAAGTAAGAGTGTTGGTAGTTACCCCAACAAGAGAGCTTGCACAGCAGGTGGCACAAAGCGCGCAAAGCTATGGGCAATGTACTTCGCTAAAAGTGGCTTGTTTATACGGTGGAGCTAATATTGGGCCACAAGAAAAAGCGCTTAAAGCAGGTGTTGATGTTGTGGTCGCAACCCCTGGGCGATTGCTGGATCATTTAATAAAAGGAACTTTATCGCTTAAGCAAGTATCGCATTTGGTGTTTGATGAAGCGGATAGAATTTTGGATATGGGCTTTATTGGCGAAATAAAGCGGGTAATGCGTCATTTACCAGCAAAGCGCCAAACCATGTTGTTTTCAGCCACGATAGATGAACAAGTGCAAACCTTAGTTAAGCAATGGCTTAACGAGCCAAAGCGTATTAGCGTGGACAAACAAAACAGTGCGGCACAAAAAGTAGAACAAGTGTTTTATGCTGTTGATGAAGATCGTAAGCGCGAATTAATGTCACACCTGATAGGTAAAAACAATTGGCAGCAAGTGCTGGTGTTTACCCGCACTAAAAATATGGCTGATGAACTGGCCAAAGAGCTAAATAAAGATGGCCTAGCTACATTGGCTATTCATGGTGATAAGTCTCAAGGAGCCAGGGATAAAGCGCTGAGCCAATTTAAAACAGGAAAAACTCGTGTATTGGTGGCAACAGATGTGGCAGCACGTGGTTTGGATATTGTTGATTTAGACTATGTAATTAACGCAGAGCTGCCATATATTGCTGAAGATTATGTACACCGCATCGGGCGCACAGGACGCGCTGGCAAAACTGGCTATGCACTGTCTTTGGTGAGTATTGATGAGCAGTGGTTACTTGAAGAAATTGAAGTGGTTTTGGATGAGCGCCTAACGCCTCAGTGGTTACCCGGCTACGAGCCAGATTTAAGCAAAGACCCCAAAGATAACCGCAAAAACAGTAATAAATCACGTAAACAAAGAGACAAAAAGCGTATTTTAAATAAGCGCTCAACACGTCGTCGTTGATCATCAACCCTTTATGTTAAAACTTTATAATCGTCTACCCCGCATACATCGGCGGGATGGAACGGCTTTATGTATTGTCTTGTTTTTAAATACCTTAACTTACTGAGAGTGTTAGGGTTTGGCTTGAAAAGTCTTTACTAAACACCAGTACCATTTCATATACTTGGGTGATGCTCATTACGGTTTTCAATCCTTTTTAGCGAATGGAAATCTTTTACAAAAAGAAAATATATTGTTAGCAACGAAGTGAAAATGAGAATGGCAATGGCAATGTCAGCGTTATCAATTTTTAAAAATAGTATTAAAGTCATAATAACACTGTTGTTTGAGGATATTTGAAGTGTATTGAATGTAAGTATTTTGTTTATATTTGTCGAGCTTTGTTGTTGGTATTTTGTACGCAAACATAGGTATGCTAATTTAACCGGCTCAGTTTTGAGCCGTTATTTGGGTAGCCATTAAATAAAGGAGTTATTAATGGGGTTTGCTACAGAAATGTCGCCGTATTATATCGTTGGTACCATTTTTATGGTGCTTGTTCAGTTGTTTTTAGCGTATGGGGTATATCACGAAGTTGAGCAATTAAAACAGCGGCAGCAAAAGCTGTGGTTTGTTTGCTCTTTCTTTTGGTTTTTACTGACTTTAAATATAGGTATTTTGGCCGCCGTGGCGTTTTGGCTAATACATTGCTCTAATCTTAAAGAAATGCCACCTAAGCCCCTGTTATACCCTTTTCGCTGATTGGCAAAAGCACGGCTGTTGCGTACTTTTTTAACCAAGCTGAGTTTACTTGACTGCGCGCGAATTAGGCAATTTGTTGTTCTGCTAATTTTAACTCCATGGTGGCTTTAAGCAATCGATATAAGTTGATTGACGCGTCAATTTCTTCTTTGCGGTTGGTTAAACTTTCAATATTTAAGCCCAGTGGTACATCTAAATGAGCACAGTTTTTTAGAATTTGGTCTAAGTTTTCACGGCAAACTCTAATTGATTCACTCAGTGAATTATCCGCATCTAAAATACGCCATTGTGTTGCTTCTGGTACTGATATGCCCAACCACTGCATAAACTCTAAGGTTTTTTGTCCGCCGCAGGGTGAAAACGTTAAAATAATACGCTGAGGTTTGAGCCCTTGCTGGCGACACGACCGTGCATAGCTGGTAATTAAGTCTACCGTTGCTTGGGCGTTATAAACGGCTTGAGAAATAAAAAACTCACAGCCTTGGTTGGTTTTTTCTAATAACCTATCATGTTCGTTGCGTTTGCTTGCATGGCGCTCCGCAATGGTCACTCCACCGAGAAAAAATTCATCTTGATGTGCCGCGAGGGCTTTATAAGCATCAGATAGACTGAGTTTAATATCACCACTAGCAGAGGGGCTGCCAACCAAAACTAAATTTTTCAAATTATATTGCTGCTTTGTATTACTCAGCCAATCACTGAATTCACTCGCCTCACGTTGTGCCACGCTTTTGTAGGTGATCACATCTAAATGTGAGAGTTTGCGAATTAGCTGAGAATACTCACATGGATCAACCGTGTGTTTAAACGGAAAAGGTCGTGGAGCTTGAGTTCGACTGCTTTCGTCTTGAATGTCATAAACAACCACACCATCGTACTCAATTTCATGTAAACGATTGAGCAGTTTGGTCGCAATACTTTCAAGTTTGCTTTCATCGGTACCCACTTTTGGTGGCGTTGTGCCAATGAGGTATACCCCTTGTTTAGGGTCTAATATTTTCTCTTGTAGTGATAACGCCATGACTCTCGTTTAAGCTCAGTTCATTTCAATAAGTTTAATATAGCAGCCATTTAGACGTCTAGATAGATTTTTTTAGTGAAAGATATTCAATAGGTATGAATTTTTTTCAAGTTGATATTGCTTTAAAATTGACGCTTAACATATTTGTTTACAGTTAATTTGGTTCAGAGGTGTCGCCGAGAATTAAAAATATTGCATAATGTAGATAATAAAAAACGCCTGTCAGTGGTAATGGCGTAATAATTGATAATAAATTCAGGGAATATTATGACATTTAAATTATTGGCAACGGGTCTTGCGGTCACTCTGGCCCTAACTGGTTGCGTTAGTAATAGTGCAAAGCAAACCAACAACTCAGTGCAAGCCCAAACGAGTAATAAAGTATTTTCTCAAGATTACTTACTTGAAGAGCTAGACAATGGCTTGCGTGTGATGGTAGTTAAAACAGATTACCCTGATGTTGTGTCTGTACAAATACCTGTATCTGTGGGCTCTAGAAATGAAGTGGAAGCCGGTCGAACAGGCTTTGCACACTTTTTTGAACATATGATGTTTAAGGGTTCTGAAAAGTATCCACAAGACGTATACGCAGATATTTTGAAAAACTCAGGCGTAGATAATCGTGCATACACAACAAATGACTATACCAACTATTATCTTAGCTTTTCTAAGCAGCATCTAGATAAAGTACTGGAAATTGAAGCTGATATTTTTCAAAACCTGAGCTATACCGAAGCACAATTTCGTACCGAAGCACTGACAGTAAAAGGGGAGTATTTAAAAAATAATGCTAACCCAATTCGACAAATGTTAAGTGCGGTACGCAATGAAGCCTTTGAAAAGCACACTTATAAACATACAACTATGGGCTTTTTTGAAGATATTGAAGCCATGCCTGAGCAAATGAGCTATGGGCAAACCTTCTTTGAGCGCTTTTATAATCCTGAGTATGTTTCTTTGGTGATTGTGGGTGATGTAGACCCAAAAACCACCATGGAAATGGTAAAAAAACATTGGGGTAACTGGGAAAAGGGCGACTATGTTGCGGATATTCCCCAAGAGCCAAAGCAAGCAGCTGCAAAGTATGTACATAAACAAAGTGAAGGTTTACCGGGTCATTGGTTGTTGGTTTCATACAAGGGCACAACATTTGAGCCAGAGAAAAAAGACCGCGCCGCGCTTGATTTGATTTCTGATTTGTACTTTTCACAAACCTCTGAGCTTTACCAGCAGCTAGTGGTAGAAAAACAAATTGCCAGTCAAATGTTTACTTATAATCCAGAAACAAAAGACCCTGGTTTATTACACGTATTTGTAAAAGTTGATGATGAGCAAGACCTTGCCACAGTGCGTGATGCGATTAACCAAACTTACGCACAAGCGCGCACACAATTGGTTGATAGTGACAAGCTTACAGCACTTAAGTCTAATCGCAAATATAGCTTTATTAATGGGTTAGATTCATCCCAAGCCATTGCATCAACACTGGCGCAATACATGCATTTTGAGCGAGACCCTGAAGTAGTTAACCAGCTGTATGCCTCGGCTGATGCAATTACTGCGCAAGATATTCAAAATGTTGCCAATCAATACTTTGTTGATTCAGGCCGTACAACGGTGACAATGTCTGCACTTGAGTCAGTACCAGGATTTGATGAAGAAGTCTCGTTGCAAGCTTTAGTTGATAAAGCTCAGCAACCTACAGAGCGCCATTTTAATGTATTAGATAAAAGTAATAGCTCACCGCTTGTAGATATAAATTTACTGTTTTATACCGGTGCTGCTGCAGACCCTGAAGGTAAAAAAGGATTGGCTGCGATGACTGCGGCGATGATAGCTAATGGTGGTTCACAAAATAAAGCGTATAAAGAAATTCAAAAAGCACTTTACCCAATTGCAGGTTCTTTTGATTATCAAATAGACAAAGAAATGTTGTCTTTGCGTGGCCGAGTACATAAAGATAATACTCAGCAGTGGTATGCTCTGTTAAGCGACCAGCTTTTGAATCCAGGATTTAGAGAAGATGACTTTAAACGCCTGAAAAAAGAAATGGTAGATAACATCAAATCAAGCCTAAAGGCTTCTAATGATGAAGAGCTAGGTAAAGAAGTGTTGTATCACAAGCTTTACCAAGGCCATCCATATGAAAGTTATAACCTAGGTGATTTGTCTGATCTTGAGTCTTTAACTCTTGAAGATGTAAAAGCATTTTATGCAACACACTTTACTCAAGCGAGATTAAATGTGGGTATAACAGGTGCAATACCTGAGAAGGTAAAAATGCAGCTATTGGCTGATTTAACTAAGCTACCAAAAGGTGACGAAGCACGCTTAACGATTCCAGATGCGCCTGAACTTGTGGGTCATCATGCCACAATCGTCGAAAAGAGTGCCAAATCAACAGCGGTATCGTTTGGTTTTCCAATCGACACGATTCGTAGTAGTAAAGATTGGACGGCATTGTGGTTGGTGCGCTCTTATTTTGGCGAGCACAGAAATTCGAATAGTTTCTTATATCAGCGAATTCGAGAAGTACGCGGTATGAACTATGGTGATTACGCTTACATTGAATATTTCCCACGTGGTATGTTCCAAACCAAACCAGATGCGAACTTAGGCCGTTCTGAACAAATATTCCAAGTATGGTTGCGTCCGCTGCGCTCTAACAATGACGCACACTTTGCCACCCGTGTTGCACTATTTGAACTTGATAAGCTGATAGAAAAAGGCATGAGTGAAGAGGATTTTAATGCAACTCGTAATTTCTTAAGTAATTATGTGGCGCAATTAGTTGCCAGCCAAGACCGTCAATTAGGGTACGCATTGGATAGTCAATTCTATGATATTGATAATTTTGTTGAGTATGTTCGCGCGCAACTTGGAAGTTTAAGTGTGCAAGACGTTAATCGCGTTATTCGTGAAAACTTGCAAACAGAAAATATCCAATATGTGTTTGTGACTGGCGATGGCAAAGACATGCAGCAACGCTTGAGCGAAGAGCGTCAATCTGCAATGAGTTATAATTCTGAAAAGCCTGAGCAGTTGCTAATTCAGGATAATAAGATATCAACCTATAAGCTCAATATACCAGCACAAAATATAGAAGTGCTTGATGTAAAATCAGTATTTGAGTAAGTACTTAATCACTTAATCAGAGCCGCACACTATAATGTGCGGCTTTTTCGTTTTAAGGCCTCGCAGAGTATACATTGCGCTTCAAATAGCACTTTGTTATAACTAATTACTATATAGTTTTCTATTACGGTAACACTACTTGAGGTTTTATCGATAGAATCAGAACAGTTTATGTGGATAAAGGTATCGCTATGCGTCATGAAATATGGCAACAACTTCGTACAGAAGCTAAAGAGCTTGTTAATCATGAGCCATTACTCGCCAGTCATGTGTATTCAAGTATATTAAATCATGAATGCTTAGGTTCGGCTTTGAGCTTTATTGTGGCCAATAAACTTGCAGATGCGGTGGTATCGGCGTTTACAATACGTGAGTTATTTGATCAGGCTTTTGTTGATTGCGATCATATGCTGACCCATGTTGCTCAGGATATCAAAGCAGTTAAAGATCGAGACCCAGCGGCCGATAGTTACTTAACTGTAATTTTAAATCTTAAAGGCTTCCATGCAATTCAAGCACACAGATTGGCACATTGCTTATGGCGACAAAATAGAAAAGAACTTGCTCGATTTATCCAAAGTAGAACATCTGAGGTCTTTGGTGTTGACATCCATCCTGCTTGTAAAGTCGGTCATGGTATTATGTTTGACCATGCTACAGGTATAGTTATTGGTGAAACGGCTGTTATTGAAGATAACGTGTCTATTTTACAATCTGTGACCTTAGGTGGAACAGGCAATGAGCAAGGTGATCGACACCCTAAAATTAGAGCTGGCGTGCTAATTGGTGCAGGCGCTAAAGTATTAGGGAATATTGAAGTGGGTGAGGGCGCACGCATTGGCGCGGGGTCTGTAGTACTCAGTGCCGTCGCTGCACACACGACTGTTGTCGGAATTCCAGCGAAAGTAGTGGGTAAGCCATGCAGTCCATGTCCAGCAAAAAGCATGAACCAAAACTTTCTTGAAGACGACCCCGAAAATAAGTCTCATACTAGTGCGATGATTTAGGTCTTTGATATGCGCGGAGTGGGTGTTTTGATTTTGATGATGCTGACCTTCGCTATGGGCATAATAACCGAGCGATTATGGCTAGCAGATAAGCCCTTTCTACACCCTGCTGTAGAGGCTAAAATACCAATTAAAAGCTCTGATTTACACGCTCAGAGCACCCCACAAGCTGAGGCTGAGCCTCGCGAAGTTAACCTATCTAAAGCGCTTAATCTAAGCACTGGCACACAACAAAATACTATTACTCGTTTACAAAATGAGAATGAGCAATTACGCCAACAGTTAAGTAATAGCACTGAACAAGCGATGTCTGCGCCAGTACGTGTGCCTAACAGCGATTTGAATACGTTATTAACACAGCAATATCAACAAGAAAGCCGCGACCCTTTGTGGGCTGATGAGCTTGAACTACAACTTAATGATTTTCTTTATCAAAACGACTTAAGCCATGTTGTTTCTTTGCAAGCGTATGGATGCAAATCAACTGTGTGCCAAATGAAACTGGCCCCCCATGGCAATGTGCAAGACTTTGATGAAGCGCAATGGCGGGTGGTCAGTGAAAGGTTGTTTGCACAAAGTTGGTTCAAGCGTTTCACCATGAGTACATCAACAAGTACGAAAGAACACATGGTGATCCATTTAAGTATACAGCAGGTGTATGATCAATGAGGTTTTACCTCTATGACTTGGGAATGAACCTCACCATTACTTAATTGTGTAACTAATGGCTGAGAGTGATTGACTTGAGATACTGATTTTATGACTTTTCCTCGTTGTTTGGTAATGCTGTAACCCCTTGCTAAAACATTTAATGGGCTAACGCTATTTAATCGTGCAGCATAAAGTGCTAATTGATTTTGTTGCGTATTTAAACTTGTTTGCATCTCTCGATTTAGTGCGTCTTTTAAGTGTTGAAGTTGTTTCTGTGCATCGCTAAGCTGCTTACTCGGGTGCTGGTGGCTTAACCTTTGTTTAGCCAGTGCAAGGGCATTGCTTCGTTTAGCCTGCGTCTGCATAAATGCTCGTGTTAAACGAGCGCTAAATTCATCCACTTTTTGTTGTTGCTGTAGCAATTGGTTTTCTGGATGTTGAAGTTGCAACCGCTGCTCAAGCCCTTTACAGTCTTGCTTTGCATGTTTTATTAATTGTAAAATTTGCGTGTGTAAGGCGCGTTTGTGTTGTTGTACTTGTTGTTGCAGTGCTTGTTGATCTGGGCTCACCAGTTCAGCGGCTGCAGAGGGGGTTGCAGCGCGTAAATCGGCAACGTAGTCAGAAATAGTGGTATCTATCTCATGCCCAACGGCACTGATCACGGGTAACTCACTGGCAAAAATGGCACGTGCCAAATGCTCCTCATTAAAACACCACAAATCTTCTAAAGAGCCGCCTCCGCGACCAATAATCAATACATCTACTTCTTTGCGTTGATTAGCCAGAGCTAGCTTTTCTATTAATTGTAAATGTGCTTCTTTACCTTGCACCTGTGCCGGGTAAATAACGACTTCTAATTGCGGTGCTCTACGTTTAAGTACGGTCAAAATATCTTTAATAGCAGCGCCTGTGGCTGAGGTGATAACGCCAACTTTATTAATATTATTCGGTAGCGACTTTTTATGTGTTGAACTAAATAGTCCCTCAGCAGCTAACTGCATTTTTAAAGCGTCAAATTGCTGTTTTAATAAGCCCTCACCAGCAGGCTCCATTTTTTCAACGATCAATTGATAATCGCCTCTGGGTTCATACACTGAAACGCGTGCTTGGACTTCAACTTGTGCACCATTGGTGGGTTTGTACTGACAATAGCGATTATTACCACGCCACATTGCGGCTTTTATTTGTGCTTTGTCATCTTTTAAGGAAAAATACCAATGACCAGAAGCGGGTGCCACAAAATTTGAGATTTCACCGCTTAGGTGAATAGAAGCAAAACCTTGCTCCAAAATGGCTCTAATTTCTTTGTTTAACCTCGAAACGGTGTAAGTTTTGGTGTTAATAGAGTGAAAACCTGATAATGACATAGGAAGCCCCATAAAAAATTCATGGCTACTTTATCATATTTTTTATCAAATTTTATTTACTCGCATAGGGAACACTGATAAAATTTGCACGCAATTCCTTATACTCAGTTCCACGTGAGAGAAACCGCAACCATGCTAAGAATTGCAAAAGAAGCCCTAACCTTTGATGATGTGTTATTAGTTCCTGCACATTCTACTGTTTTACCTCATACAGCAAATCTATCAACGCGATTAACGCGTGGTATTGAATTAAACTTGCCTTTAGTTTCTGCATCTATGGATACAGTCACCGAAGCTCGCCTCGCGATTGCTCTAGCGCAAGAAGGCGGGATTGGTTTTATTCACAAGAACATGACCCTAGAAGAGCAAGCGAATAACGTACGTAAAGTAAAAGCGTATGAAGCTGGCATCGTGTCTTTTCCGGTTACCGTGTCTGCTGATTTAACGATTGCACAAGCAAATTCATTAGCAGAAGAGAAAGGCTTTTCAGGCTTTCCTGTTACTGGCCCAGATAATCACTTAGAAGGGATTGTAACTAGCCGTGATATGCGCTTTGAAACTAAGTTAGATCAGCCTGTTTCAACAGTGATGACAACAAAAGAGAACTTAGTCACGGTGAAAGAGGGGGCTTCTCGTGAAGAGATTCTAGGCCTAATGCACGAGCACCGTATTGAGAAAATTTTAGTGGTTGATGATGCATTCAAGCTAAAAGGCATGATCACTGTAAAAGATTATCAAAAAGCGCAAGAGAAACCCAATGCTTGTAAAGATGAGCAAGGTCGTTTACGTGTAGGTGCTGCTGTAGGCGTTGGCGCTGGGACTGATGAGCGTATCGCAGCTTTAGTTGAAGCAGGCGTAGATGTGTTACTTATTGATACCTCACATGGCCATTCTCAAGGTGTTATTGACCGAGTTAAAGCAACCCGTGAAGCATACCCTAACTTGCAGATTGTAGCTGGCAATGTTGCTACTGCTGAAGGTGCCATTGCCCTTGCTGATGCAGGTGTTGATGCAGTTAAAGTAGGAATTGGCCCTGGATCAATTTGTACGACTCGTATTGTTACTGGCTGTGGTGTACCACAAATTACGGCAATTTCAGATGCGGTTGATGGCCTTAAAGGTCGAGATATCCCCGTAATTGCTGATGGTGGTATTCGCTTCTCAGGTGATATTGTTAAAGCATTAGTGGCTGGCGCATCTTGCGTGATGGTTGGCTCTATGCTCGCTGGTACTGAAGAATCTCCTGGTGAAGTTGAACTATATCAAGGCCGTTATTACAAGTCATACCGTGGTATGGGCTCACTTGGTGCGATGAATCAAAAAGAAGGTTCATCAGATCGTTACTTCCAAAAGTCTAATCAGGCAGACAAGCTGGTGCCAGAAGGTATTGAAGGGCGTGTTGCTTATAAAGGACCAATTGCCACGATTATTCACCAACAAGTTGGTGGTATTCGCAGTGCTATGGGCTTAACGGGCTGCGCAACCATTGAGCAACTAAATACAAAACCGCAGTTTGTACGTGTCACATCTGCAGGTATGGGTGAATCGCATGTGCATGACGTGCAGATCACCAAAGAAGCCCCTAACTACCGAATGGGCTAACACGCTGATTGTATGAGTGTGTAAAATGGGCTAGCGATTGCTAGCCCTTCTTAATTATAAGTAAAGCTGCATTATGTGCTTTACTACATTTAGTCGTTTCCTAACTTACGAGATTATCAATGAGCAAAGATATCCATGATTCCCGCATTTTGATCTTAGACTTTGGTTCACAGTACACACAGTTGATTGCACGTCGCGTACGTGAAATCGGTGTTTATTGTGAGCTTTGGGCTTGGGACGTTACCGAAGAGCAGATCCGTGAGTTTAACCCTCAAGGGATTATCCTTTCAGGTGGCCCTGAGTCTACAACGCTAGAGAATAGCCCAAAAGCGCCTGAATATGTGTTTAATGCGGGCGTGCCTGTTTTAGGTGTTTGCTATGGAATGCAAACGATGGCTGCACAGTTAGGCGGCTCAGTACATAGCTCAGACAAAAAAGAATTTGGTTATGCGCGTGTTGAAAAGGTGGGTAGCTGTCAATTGTTTGATCAAATTCAAGATCATATTGAAGACGGTGCAGACTTTTTAGATGTATGGATGAGTCATGGTGATAAAGTGGCACAGATCCCTAGTACTTTTGTGACTACAGCTAAAACTGAAACTTGTCCACATGCAGCGATGTCATGGGAAGAAAAGCATTTTTATGGTGTGCAATTTCACCCAGAAGTGACGCATACACAGCAAGGTCAGCGTTTGCTAGAGCGTTTTGTTGTTGATATTTGTGGTTGTGAAAAGTTATGGACATCGGCACAAATCATTGAAAATGCCATCGAGCGTATCAAAGAAAAAGTAGGTGGCGACGAAGTTATTTTAGGCCTATCTGGTGGTGTTGATTCATCCGTAGTTGCGATGCTTGTTCATCGTGCCATAGGTGACAAACTGACGTGTGTATTTGTTGATAATGGCTTGTTACGTCTTAATGAGGGTGAGCAAGTGATGGAGATGTTTGGTGATAAGTTCGGTTTGAACATCATCAAAGTAGATGCAGAAGAGCGATTCTTAAAAGCACTTGAAGGTATTGATGAGCCTGAAGCAAAGCGTAAGTCAATTGGTCATACTTTCATTGAAGTGTTTGATGAGCAAGCAAGCAAGCTTGAGAATGCTAAATGGCTAGCGCAAGGGACTATTTATCCTGATGTGATTGAATCTGCGGCTTCTGCAACAGGTAAAGCACATGTCATTAAGTCTCATCATAATGTGGGCGGCTTGCCAGATGATATGGAAATGGGCCTAGTTGAGCCATTACGTGAGTTATTTAAAGACGAAGTACGTAAAATAGGCTTAGAACTTGGTTTACCTTATGACATGCTTTATCGCCACCCATTTCCTGGTCCAGGTTTAGGTGTTCGTGTTTTGGGCGAAATCAAAAAAGAATATTGCGACTTGCTACGCCGTGCTGATGCTATCTTTATTGAAGAGTTGCACAAGGCTGATCTTTATCACAAAGTTTCTCAAGCCTTTACGGTATTTTTACCAGTACGCTCGGTAGGCGTCATGGGTGATGCGCGTAAATACGACTGGGTGGTATCGCTGCGTTGCGTAGAGACAATTGACTTTATGACTGCGCGTTGGTCACATCTGCCATATGAGTTCCTAGGGCAGGTGTCGAATAGAATTATCAATGAAATAGATGGTATTTCTCGTGTGGTTTACGATATTTCAGGTAAACCACCAGCAACGATTGAATGGGAATAAGCGATTAATCGCAACTCAACTTAAATTTTAAGAGCGAATCATTAAATATTCGCTCTTTTGTTTATTTAAGAAGCAGTTGAACGGTATTTTTGTAATTTCTCTTTACCTTTTTGAAAACCTCTTTATAATGCGTCGACATTGCAGGGGCGTAGTTCCAATTGGTAGAACAGCGGTCTCCAAAACCGATGGTTGCGGGTTCGAGTCCTGCCGCCCCTGCCACTTCTTTATTTTTGCTTTATATTCTATAACGCAGTATATTCCAAATAATCGTTGCACTCAGTACAGTAGGCTATTATGAATCCTTTGTATGCTGAAATTTTAGATATTACGCCTTTGCAATTAAACACTCAGTTTCGACCTACAAGTGCAATGGTTGATAAACCTTTGCAGCAGCGTAGTGAGATTAGCAGTGCACGGCTACTTAGTAAGCAGTCAATACTATTTTCGGATATCAATCAGGCAATGGAACAAAGTTTTGCCGACATTATGATTACAGATACAATGTGTGTACAAGATGGATGTGTGTATTTACCAACAGATAAATTAACCAGTGCGCAAAAGCGTAAACTATGGGTTCTACTTAGTGAATAAACTCGTACAACGTAATATATTATCTCGTGCTCCAATGAATAGCTTAATGTCGATAGAGGCCGCATGTCATGATTTTCCATGGTCAGAAAAAACCATGCAGTCATGTTTATCAGGGCGCTATTTCAATGGTGCTCTTTATTTGCAAGATGAATTAGTTGGTTTTTATATTGGCGAGGTTGCAGGCCCTGATCATACGTTAATGGATATTTGTGTGGCCCCAGCTTACCAAGGGCAAGGGTATGCTAAAGCTTTACTCTCGGACTTTATCGCAGTGAGTGAGCAAGCAGGTGCTGAAAACTTATTTTTAGAGGTCAGAGAATCTAATGTTAGTGCGATAGGCCTATATCAGTGGGCTGGGTTTACTGAGGCTGGCGTGCGAAAAAACTATTACCCCAGTGCAAATGGCAAAGAAGATGCTATTTTAATGGCATTAACGCTTAGCTTTGGCTCTGAGAGTACTCTTTTGAGCTAGCAGCCTGCTTTTTAAGTGTGTATTTTATTGCTTCACATAGTGACAGCATTGCGTAGTGCCAGTGACTTTGATCGTTAGTGCGTAAGCTTTCTTCTAGGGTATCAGCTGCACTGTGTATATTCATAAAACCAAAACATCCAGCACTGCCCTTTACACTGTGTGCCAATGCACGCAGCGCTTCCCAATCATGTGCTTCATAATGTTGCTCTAGCTCAGCAAGGTAAAGCGGTAGTTTTTGATGATAGTTGTGCGCTATTTGCGCGAACTTCTCACTTTTTAGTAAAGCATCCCATTTTGAGTCACTTTCAGCTTGAATGTGTAAATGCTGTAATAGCACTTTACCAAGTAGGCTCCTGTCTATCGGCTTACCAAGCGTTGTATCACATCCTGCTTTTAGGTATGCATCAATATCATGTTTCATGACATTGGCAGTTAAGGCAATGATCGGGCCATCATAAGCAGCGTGGCGAAGCATTTGGGTGGCTTCTAGCCCTCCCATTACTGGCATTTGCATGTCCATTAAGATGATTTGGTAGTCATTTACTAGCGCCTTCTCAACAGCTTGTGCGCCATTGCCTACTATGTCGGGCGTTATCCCCCAAGCATTAAGCATTAGACTAATCAGCTCTTGATTATCAGGATTATCTTCAGCAAGTAAAACGCGTGCATCAAACTGCATATCTGCAAATTCTTGTGAAATACTTTCTTTTGCCACACTTTTTTCAAGTGACGATATCATCTCAGGTTTTGTATCAAGGTAATTACCCGCTATGATGATAATAAATTGACTTCCTACGCCTTGTTGGCTTTTTACATCAACGTCTCCACCAAGCAATTTTGCTAGGCTTTTAGCAATGCATAGGCCCAATCCTGTGCCGCCAAAGCGGCGAGTGATGGAACTGTCAGCTTGTTCAAATGGTTGAAATATTCGGTTCATTTCTCCTTGTAACATGCCAATTCCAGTATCAGTGATAGCAAATTCAAATAGTGCGTTAGATTCAATAAACGAAATATCAATAGTGACACGGCCTTGATCCGTAAACTTAACGGCATTACTGCAAATATCAATCAATATTTGTTTTAGTCGGGTTGAGTCACTATTTAGAGTTCGCGGAATAGGGAACTGATAATTAACGGATAATGAGAGTTGTTTTTGCTCGCAAAGGGGCTCAATAATATTTACAACGTCATTTATGAGCTCCTGTAGATTAACTTTAGTGCACGCAACGGCGAGCTTTTCGGCTTCAATTTTTGATAAATCTAAAATGTTATTGATTAGCTCTAGCAGGTGCTTAGAGTTTCTCAGCATCGTTTCTAAGTGACGCTCAGTATAGTTTGTATCGTGCCCGTGTATGAGCTGCTCTGTAAAGCCAATAATTGCTGTCAAAGGGGTTCTAATCTCATGACTCATGTTAGCTAAAAAATGACTTTTCAATTCGTTCGCTTGCTCAGCTTGATTCAAGGCCGTTTCTAGTTGCTTATTCATGCGCTCAAGGGCAAAAGTTCGGTTATCTACTTTTTTTTCTAAGTGCAACTTATGATCTTCAAGCTCTCCTTGAAACTCTCTGATTTGATCAACCATATGGTTAAAATCTTGAAATAACTTACCTACTTCATCATTGTTTTTGTTCGCTAAATAAACACTTAAATCACCATTGCCTACTCTATGACTGGCTTTACCAAGCAACTCAATTGGGTCTATTAGTAGTCGTTTTACAACAAAAAACACTAAAATGGGTAATGCGATAATAGATAACAAAACGATGAGAGCGGTCAGGTTTTTGATGGCCTGTCCTGAACCATATAGTAAATGATTGGCAATGGTTGTTAGGTAGTAATAATCATCGCTCAGTTGTACGGCGTAGCCAATAACATTGTGTTGGTCAAGGCTGTGCAATTGAATGTCTTTTAATCCTTCATGATCAGACAATGCTTTAATTTGCTTAATCTCTTCATTATCTAAGCGTATAGAGTGTAGTGAAGCTGAGGAACTAAACAACACTTTACCCTCACCAGTTAGTAGGGCATTAAATGCATTATCATAAGGGGATTCAAAAATTGAATAATTGATAATAGAAGGGTCCACTTGCACAATTACATAGATAGGCTGTGTTGGTGTATAAGTGGCGTTAAATAATTGCTGTATAAAATATAAGTGAGTTGTACCGTTATCAGTGGGCACCATAAAGAATTGCTGAGAAAGGTTACTTAATAATACTTGTTGGAAAAAAGGGTAGTTTGATGGTGGCTTGCTAAGATTATTTGCTTGATACGCTAGGCTTTTACTTTGTTGATCAACTAAGTTAATGCTTAAAATGTCAGGATAGGCATGCTTATAGCTGGCAAATACGCTCTGTAAAGCACTAAAGCGTTGCTTTTTGTCTGCTGAGTCAATATTTAGTTTGCTAAGGTAATCGCTTAAAACGGGTGAGGTTGATAGCAACTTAGTGGTTGATTGATATATTTCAATGTAATTAAGTATTTTTTGCTGTTGTTGCTCAACAAAACGGCTAACGGTTAATTTTGCTTGTTTTTGTGTTGAGTTAGTAACATTCGTTAGAGTAAATCCACCCAAAAATAGCGAAGGTAAAACCACAAGAGGAATTATGTAACGTAGTAGTTTTATACTTAACTTGCTTATTTTCATATTATTTCAATGATTTCCCTATCTGGTTAAGTCTACTTATCAAGCCCAAACTACCCACTAATCTTATGTGTATATTGGGGTTTTCTCAAGGTAACAGAATAACTTAAAATATTTAATGCAACATGGTTGTTACTGTTTATTTATCCCTCAGTTTGCTTGCTAACAGAAGAAGGGAAGCAACATCGTCTGTTCTATAATGGTATTAGAGCCACTTAATTGAATCGAAAGTACATAGCTTAATTAATTGAGCTTAAATCAATGCTAATTACTCTGTCATGCGGCTTTTTTGCGCGCTGTAAAACAGGTATAATTAGCAAAATTTTAACTCCTTTCGCAAATTCCAGTTGCGACTAATTAGGTCAATAAGCTGCTTACATGTCTAATATTTCAAATGAAATCAATAAGCGACGCACATTCGCTATTATCTCTCACCCTGATGCGGGTAAAACCACCATCACCGAAAAAGTACTTTTATTCGGAAAGGCCCTGCAAAAAGCGGGAACGGTAAAAGGCCGAGGCTCGAATCAACATGCTAAGTCTGACTGGATGGAAATGGAAAAGGAGCGTGGTATCTCAGTAACAACGTCTGTGATGCAGTTTCCATATAACGATACACTAGTAAACTTATTAGACACCCCGGGGCATGAAGACTTCTCAGAAGATACTTATAGAACATTAACCGCCGTTGACTCATGTTTGATGGTAATTGATGCAGCAAAAGGGGTAGAGGACCGTACACGAAAGTTGATGGAAGTCACACGTTTACGGGATACTCCAATTGTTACTTTTATGAATAAGTTAGACCGTGATATTCGTGACCCAATGGAAGTGCTAGATGAGGTTGAGAGCGAATTAAACATTGCCTGCGCGCCAGTATCTTGGCCAATTGGTTGTGGTAAAGAGTTTAAAGGCGTCTATCACATTCACCGTGACGAGACAATTTTATATCAAACGGGCCAAGGCCACACGATTCAAGAAAAGCGCATTATTAAAGGGCTTGAAAGCCCTGAACTGGATGTCGCCATAGGCGATGAATTGGCAGCACAGCTGCGTGATGAGCTAGAGCTTGTTATTGGTGCATCTCACGAATTTGATCATGAGCTATTTTTAAGTGGCCAATTAACCCCCGTATTCTTCGGTACAGCATTAGGTAACTTTGGTGTTGATCATATGCTGGATGGTCTAACTGAGTGGGCACCAACGCCTATGCCGCGTCAAACTGATGAGCGTGAAGTAAAAGCTGAAGAAGAAAACTTCTCTGGCTTTGTATTTAAAATTCAAGCAAATATGGACCCTAAACACCGTGACCGTATTGCTTTTATGCGTATCGTGTCGGGTAAATACAGCCAAGGTATGAAAATGAATCATGTGCGTATTGGCAAGCAAGTAAGTATTTCTGATGCAGTCACATTTATGGCAGGTGATCGTGAGCGTGCTCAAGATGCATTTGCAGGTGACATTATAGGTTTGCATAATCACGGCACCATTCAAATTGGTGATACTTTTACGCAAGGTGAAAAGCTTAAGTTCAGTGGTATTCCAAACTTTGCACCGGAGTTATTCCGACGCATTCGTTTAAAAGACCCGTTAAAGCAAAAGCAGTTATTAAAAGGTTTAGTGCAGCTTTCTGAAGAAGGGGCTGTTCAGGTATTTAGACCATTGATCAACAATGATTTAATTGTTGGTGCTGTGGGTGTATTGCAGTTTGATGTGGTTGTAGCACGTTTAAAAGCAGAATATAACGTTGATGCGATTTATGAGAGTGTGAATGTGCAAACAGCGCGCTGGGTGAGTTGCTCCGATGAGAAGAAAATGGCTGAGTTTAGACGCAAATGTGAAGCGAACTTGGCATTAGATGGCGGTGATAACTTAACTTACGTCGCACCAAGTCGCGTTAACTTGAATTTATCTATGGAACGCTACCCAGACGTTGAGTTTCACCATACTCGTGAACACTAAACCGCATTTAAAGGATAACGAATGAACATTAAAACTATTTTAGTCGAAAAAGCCAATGCGGCGATGCTAGCAGCAGGTATTCCTGAAGGCTCGAACCCAGCCGTAACGCAAAGCACACGTCCACAGTTTGGTGATTATCAAATCAATGGCGCAATGGGCGCAGCTAAAGCGCTTAAAACTAACCCACGTGAGCTGGCTCAGAAAATTATAGATAATTTGGATGTGAGTGACATTGCTGCAAAAACAGAAATTGCAGGCCCAGGTTTCATCAATATTCACTTAAAGCCTGAGTTTTTATCAGCAAGTATTGAAGCCGCTAATCAAGATAATAAATTAGGGGTGGCTGAGCATGTGGCACCTCAGAAAGTTGTAGTAGACTATTCATCACCCAACCTTGCCAAAGAGATGCATGTTGGCCACTTGCGTTCGACCATTATAGGTGACTCTGTCGTACGCGCGCTCGAGTTTCGAGGCGATTCTGTGGTACGTCAAAACCATATGGGTGATTGGGGTACTCAGTTTGGTATGCTCATAGCACATCTTGAAGATTTACTTAATCAAGGTGTTGATTTAGAGTCGGTCGCTTTGGCTGATCTTGAGTCATTTTATCGTGATGCTAAAAAGCGTTTTGATGATGAAGAAGGCTTTGCAGATAAAGCGCGTAATTATGTAGTTAAACTACAAAGTGGCGATGCACACTGTGAAAAACTATGGCACTTATTTATAGATACTTCAGTTAAGCACTCTGAAGAGGTGTACAAGCGTCTTAATGTAACACTCACGCGTGATGACATTATGGCGGAAAGTGCTTATAACAATGAATTAAATAACATCATTACACTGTTAAAAGATAAAAACATTGCTGTTGAAGATCAAGGCGCACAAGTGGTATTTCTTGATGAGCTGGCTAATAAAGACGGTGAACCATCTGTATTCATTGTACAAAAATCAGGTGGTGGCTTTTTGTATGCAACCACTGACTTAGCTGCATGTGATTACCGTTCTAATAAGCTTGGAGCTGATCGCGTACTGATTTTTGTCGATGCGCGTCAAAGTTTACACTTTAATCAAGTTGAGCTAACTGCCCGTAAAGCCGGCTTGTTACGTGATGAAACAAGCTATGAATTTTGCCCATTTGGAACAATGATGGGTAATGATGGCAAGCCATTTAAAACGCGTACAGGTGGTACGGTAAAACTGGCTGATTTATTAGAAGAAGCAATTAGCCGAGCAAGCGATAAACTGGCTAACCGCGATTCTGGTATTTCAGATGCAGAGCGTAGCGAAATTGCTCGTAAAGTTGGCATTGGCGCCGTTAAATATGCTGATTTATCTAAGCACCGTACCAGTGATTATATTTTTAACTGGGATAGCATGCTGAGCTTTGAAGGGGCAACTGCACCTTATTTGCAGTATGCCTACACACGTGTACGCAGTATTTTCCGTAAATCAGGTATTGATAGTAACGCACTCAGTGCTTCTGTCAGTATTTTAGAGCCTCAAGAAAAAGCGTTAGCCATTAAGTTACTACAAATGGAAGAAGTGCTTGATCTGATGATCAATGAAGCAACGCCGCACGTATTGTGTGGCTACTTGTATGAATTGGCGAGTCTTTATATGACTTTTTATGAAGCTTGCCCGATTTTAAAAGATGATGTGACAAGTGATGTACGCGATAGTCGTCTGGTACTTTGTAACTTAGTCGCTAATACATTACGTACAGGCTTAGACTTATTAGGGATTGAAGTGATGGAGCAAATGTAATTTTGCATTTGCTCAATTGTACTCAGTACCAAATGTGTTAACTTAGAAGCCGCATCAAACGAAGTTTAATGCGGCTTTTTTGAAAGGAAAAATCATGAAACTTGAAGATATTCGTCGAGAATACACTAAAGGTGGGCTGCGTCGTGAGATGTTGGCCGATAACCCAATTTCACAATTTGAGACTTGGTTACAACAAGCGGTTGACGCTAAATTTACCGACCCAACAGCGATGGTTGTTGCGACTGTAGATGAGCATGGCCAACCGTCGCAGCGCATTGTGTTGTTAAAACATCTTGATGAGCAGGGGTTTGTGTTTTTTACCAACACAGGATCTCGAAAAGCGCAGGAACTAAAAAGTAATAATAAACTGTGTTTGCATTTTCCTTGGCATGAAATAGAACGCCAAGTAATTGTATATGGTGAGGCAAAGCCATTGTCTACGGCAGCCGTTGCTAAGTACTTTTTATCGCGTCCTGCTGAAAGCCAATTGGCAGCATGGGCATCAGCGCAATCTCGCCCGGTATCATCACGTAAAGTGCTAATGGAAACCTTTCACAATATGAAAGCAAAATTTTCAAAAGGTGAAATACCACTCCCTGACTTTTGGGGGGGATATTGTGTTGAGCCAACCAAAGTTGAATTTTGGCAAGGTGGAGAACACCGTTTGCATGACCGTTTTATGTACATTAAAAAGGCGGATGGGAACTGGGATGTTGATAGATTAAACCCATAAGCGAATAAATGTGAGTTTACACTTAGGTGGGGTTGTTATTTTGATTGGCATTACTGTGTTCTTTACATTACGTGATAATTTAACCACTGAATGTGTTGCACATGTATTTTGTTGATAGCCACTGCCACCTTGATTTTGCTGAGTTAAAAGAGGGCTTAGATCACCACCTTGCGCAAGCACATGATGTGGGTATTCGACATTTTATCGTGCCAGGGGTGAGTAGTGTTCAAAGTGCCTCTTTAATTGAGTTTGCAAAAAAATATCCCCAATGTCACATTGCCATAGGCCTGCACCCCTATTTTATCGAGCAACACAATGAGCAAGCATTTGCTGATATAAAAGCCCTAGCGCAACAATATCGCGATGATATTGTTGCCATTGGTGAATGTGGTATTGATGGAACATGCCTAAACCTTGACTACCAGCTTGAATTATTTGTTGAACACATACGCTTGAGTAACCAATTGACATTGCCGCTGATTGTTCATCATAGGCAAAGCCACCACCTAATTGCTCAGGCTTTTAAGCTTGTGCCACCAAAGCATGGCGGTGTTATTCACGCGTTTTCTGGGTCTATGCAACAAGCACAGTATTATATTAAGCAAGGGTTTAAGCTAGGAGTTGGAGGTACGATTAGCTATGAGCGAGCTAAAAAAACGCGACAAGTATTTGCTCAACTACCGCTGGAGAGTCTGTTGCTAGAAACCGATGCGCCCTCAATGCCTTTATCAGGCTATCAAGGGCAAGTTAACGTACCTAAAAGATTGGTTGAGGTGTTTAAGCACCTATGCCAGTTACGTAGCGAAAGCCCAGAGCACATCGCGCAGCAGCTTTATTCATCATCTTGTACACTTTTTCGTATTTGACGTTTTACTTCCCAGCCTTTGAGTGCACGACCTATTTGCCAAGTAAAAACGCAGGTGATAAGTAACATCACTAATACCATACGGCCCAACTCGTGAAAGTGGTAATGACTTTGGCTCATTGCTGACTTAGTTAAATACACCATACTGGCAAACCCAACGGGTTGGTTGTCATAAGTAATGGGCTCTACAATGGGTGTTTTTAGTTTGCTAATACCCGCTAAATCAATAGGCAGATTATAAAAGTTATCGTTTTCTTGAAAATTACTGCCACTTACAATTAACTCTCCCATTTGGTTGTAAATGGCGATGCTTAGCACATTGTTATCGCGTTCTAAATGTTCACTCAATGTTTTAAGTTGTGGCAAATTTTTGTCACCAAGAGGTTTTGCTGCATTTAAAGCAAATTGTTTAATTAGACTTCTTGCATTTAAGTCAGCCTGATTATGCAATAATTGATGAGATTGAAAGCTAGTATTTACGCCAAGCCATGCTATAGCAATAAAACAAGCTGCGGCGATGAGTAGCCGAACTAGGCGGCGACCGCGAGAAGACTTTAGTAACTCAATTGCATGTGTATTTTTCATATTACCCGTGTTGGTTGCTGACAGTATCCCTGATAGATGTTAAAAAGGACGAGTCTGTTATTTAGGAGCTTATATATGCTTACCTCTGGCCTTGTGCAATTACCTGATCATGATTTGTCGCATCTGTTCACTCTAGCAAAATGGTATCAAATTGAAAATGCACAATATCAGCTAATTGATGGCGCGCCAGATGTGCAAAAGGGCGTGTTTATTACCCTATTTGGTGAGCAGTTAACGACTGCCAAGTTACAGAACTTTTTGGCTTTTTTAGATGGCTCTGACTTACCTGTGAGTGGCCTATGTTATTACCACCCGCACCCAGCCTTGCCAGAGGCTATGGTAATGTATGTACCAAAGCAGTATGCACAAGAGGTGTCAAAACAACTAAAAAAAGAGTTAAGAGAAGCTGCTCACGCACTATTTTTACAAACTGCAATTTTGCTTAACCCGCCAACGACCACCAAGCCTGGTCTTTTGGTTATGGATATGGACTCAACCGCAATAAAAATTGAATGTATTGACGAAATTGCTCGCTTAGCAAATGTATATGAGGAAGTTGCGCAAGTTACTGCGCAAGCAATGGCTGGGCAACTGGCATTTAGCGACAGCTTGCATCAGCGGGTGAGCAAGCTTGCAGGTATTGAGCTTAGCTTAATTCAAACACTCAAGAATGACTTACCTTTGATGGATGGGATCAAACCTTTATGTGCCCATCTTAAACAACATCATTGGCATTTAGCCATCGCCTCAGGTGGTTTTACTTGGTTTGCTGAAGCTTTGCTTGAGCCGTTGCAACTTGATGGGTGTTATGCCAATGAGTTGCAAATTGAGAATAATCAATTAACCGGCAAGGTATTAGGTGAAGTGGTCGACGCGCAGAAAAAAGCTGACATACTCTGCATGTTGACCGAGCAGCTAAAGCTGGATAAAGCACAAACGGTAGCCATGGGTGATGGTGCCAATGACTTATTGATGATGGCTCAAGCGGGCACTGGCATTGCGGTACATGGCAAACCAAAAGTCGTTGAACAGGCAGATGCCGCTATTTGTAATGGCTCATTGCTACAAGTACTTTATTTGCTAGCTATTCCGACTTAGACGGGTAATTAGAAGGGCGGCAGAGCCTAAGCGTACACTTGTCGTCTTCCTGACGAAGGTCAGGATCTCTTTAACAATCTGCATTCTTGTATGAACATAGGCTATCAACCCCCTACTTAGCTATTTGGAGCTATATGCCATCTTTCTATTTATTAATAGTGTGTAATGGCTAAATTAGACTCAATTATGAGACAGGAGTACGGCAATGCCCAAGCGTACACTTGTCGTCTTCCTGACGAAGGTCAGGATCTCTTTAACAATCTGCATTCTTGTATAAACATAGGCTATCCACTGCTGGCCTAATTGCTCATAGTATGTAAATAGGCAAGTAAAGGTAAATCTAATAAATAAGTTGCGAGAGGTGCATATTTAAGAATTCTCGCAACTGGTCAGACCTTTTTGCTTTTCTCAATAAAGTAAGATGCTTTTGTATAAATATCAAACTTTGCCTGTACACTTAATTGTTATTACTACGCAGATTTTTGACACTCTGCATTGATTTTGATAACGTAATGCTTGAATTTGGTATGACCAATTTACCTTTTGGTTTTAATGGCACTGAAAATTACTGTTCTCAGTGATTTTTAGTACACTGAAATTTGGCGTTAGATCAATGTCTTTAAAGATAAAAGCAGCGAAGTTATCCGATGTTATTTTGGAGCAGCTCGAGAATATGATCCTTGAGGGCTCTTTAATGCCGGGTGAAAAGTTACCTCCTGAGAGGGAGTTGGCGAAGCAGTTTGAGGTTTCAAGACCTTCTTTGCGAGAAGCAATTCAAAAGCTTGAGGCGAAGGGGTTGGTAACGCGTCGTCAAGGCGGTGGTACATATGTAAAAAACCAGTTGGAAGAAGGGCTTACTGATCCATTGTTTGATTTGATCAGTAAGCATCCAGAATCGCAATTTGATTTATTGGAGTTTCGTCATGCGCTTGAGGGCATTGCTGCTTATTATGCCGCATTGCGCGGTACCGACACTGATTTTGAAAAGGTACAAAGCAGCTTTGATAAAATAGCCCAAGCACAAGGGGAGTTAACCCAAACTGCGGCGGCGATTAATGCATTTCATTTTACGGTGGCGGAAGCTTCACATAATGTAGTGTTATTGCACCTAATGCGTGGTATGCAGACGTTACTAGAACAAAACGTATTGCAAAACTTAACCGTTTTGGTGCAAAAGTCGGATGTCAGTGAACAGCTCGCTGAGCATCGCAAAGTGTTATTAGAGTCCGTGATTAACGGTAATCCAGAAAAAGCACGATTAGCGAGTAACGCGCACTTAGCGTTCATTGAAGAAGCATTACTTGAAGCTGGCAAAGAGCGTTCGCGCATCGAGCGCAGCTTAAGACGTACAAAACAGCAATAAGCGTGTTGGTACATTTAAACTAAATAATAAATTCGTATTTTAAACATAAGGAAAATTCCATATGTCTGAAGTCAATAAATTTGACGTAGACGCGTTAGAAACCCAAGAGTGGTTACAAGCGCTTGAGTCGGTAGTAAAAGAAGAAGGTGTAGAGCGCGCGCAGTTCTTGTTAGAGCAAGTACTTGAGCAAGCTCGCCTAGATGGCGTTGATATGCCAACGGGCATTACTACTAACTATGTGAATACTATTCCCGCAGACAAAGAACCTGCTTACCCAGGTGATGTAAACGTTGAACGTCGTATTCGTTCAATCGTGCGTTGGAATGCCATCATGATCGTGTTGCGTGCGTCAAAGAAAGACCTTGAACTTGGCGGACATATGGCGTCTTATCAGTCGTCAGCAGCATTTTACGAAATGTGTTTTAATCATTTCTTCCGTGCTCCTAACGAAGTAGATGGTGGCGATTTAGTCTATTACCAAGGCCACATTTCACCGGGTATTTATGCACGTGCGTTCATCGAAGGCCGTTTAACAGAGCAGCAGCTTGATAACTTCCGTCAAGAAGTAGATGGTAACGGTATTTCTTCATACCCACACCCTAAATTGATGCCTGAGTTTTGGCAGTTCCCAACCGTATCTATGGGCTTAGGTCCGATTGCATCTATTTATCAAGCGCGTTTTTTAAAGTACCTTGATGGTCGTGGCATGAAAGATACCTCGGCACAACGTGTTTATGCGTTTTTGGGTGACGGTGAAATGGATGAGCCGGAATCTCGTGGCGCTATTTCATTTGCAGCACGTGAAAAGCTAGACAACTTGTGTTACCTCATTAACTGTAATTTGCAGCGCCTTGATGGGCCTGTAATGGGTAACGGTAAAATTATTCAAGAGCTTGAAGGCCTATTTAAAGGTGCTGGCTGGAATGTAATTAAAGTAGTTTGGGGCTCTGGCTGGGACAAGTTGTTAGCCAAAGACACAACCGGTAAGTTACTTGAGTTGATGAACGAAACTATCGATGGTGACTATCAAACTTATAAAGCAAAGAATGGCGCGTATGTACGTGAGCATTTCTTTGGTCGTTACCCAGAAACAGCCGCATTAGTTGCTGATATGACCGATGACGAAATCTTTGCCCTGAAACGTGGTGGACACGAACCGTCAAAATTGTTTGCTGCATTTAAAGCGGCGCAAGACGAAAAAGGTCGTCCAACTGTGATCCTTGCTAAAACCGTAAAAGGGTATGGCATGGGGGAAGCGGCAGAAGGTAAAAATATAGCGCACCAAGTTAAGAAAATGGACCTAACACACGTTGAGCATTTACGCTCTCGTTTAGGCTTAGAAGACTTGGTAACTGACGAACAGCTTAAAGATTTACCATACTTAACGGTAGAAGAAGGCTCAGCAGAATATGAATACCTTCATGCTCGCCGTAAAGCGCTACACGGTTATACGCCACAACGCTTACCTAACTTTACCCAAGCACTGACGTTACCTGAAGTGGATGCGTTTGCGCCATTATTGCAAGAGCAAAAGCGTGATATTTCAACGACCATGGCTTTTGTGCGTGCGCTTAATGTGTTGTTAAAAGACAAAGGTATTGGTAAAAACATCGTGCCAATCATTGCAGATGAAGCACGTACCTTTGGTATGGAAGGTTTATTCCGTCAAATCGGTATTTACAACCCGCATGGTCAAAACTATACACCGCAAGACCGTGATATTGTTTCTTATTATAAAGAAGAGACCTCAGGCCAAGTATTACAAGAAGGTATCAACGAGCTAGGTGCGATGTCTTCATGGGTTGCAGCAGCCACGTCATACAGCACGAATGACTTACCAATGATCCCATTTTACATTTACTACTCTATGTTTGGTTTCCAACGTGTTGGCGACATGGCATGGATGGCAGGGGATCAACAAGCACGTGGTTTCTTATTAGGTGCAACGGCGGGTCGTACGACGCTAAACGGCGAAGGCTTACAACACGAAGATGGTCATTCACATATTCAAGCAGCAACAGTGCCTAACTGTATTTCATATGACCCAACATTTGGTTATGAAGTTGCGGTGATCATGCAAGACGGTATTCGTCGCATGTACGGCCCTGAACAAGAGAATGTGTTCTACTACCTAACACTAATGAACGAAAACTATCATCAGCCAGCAATGCCTGAAGGTGCTGAAGAAGGTATCCGCAAGGGTATTTATAAGCTTGAAAGTAATACGGGTGACAAAGCGCATGTTCAGTTACTAGGCTCAGGTACTATCTTAAACGAAGTACGCAAAGCGGCTGTTATCTTAAGTGAAGAGTATGGTGTTGCATCTGATGTATTCTCGGTAACCTCATTTAACGAGCTAACGCGTGATGGACAAGATGCTGAGCGTTTCAACATGCTAAACCCAGACGCAGATGCAAAAGTTGCATATATCACATCGGTGCTAGGTGATTCGCCAGCCATTGCTGCTACTGATTATATGAAAAACTATGCTGAGCAAGTACGTGCCTTTATGCCTAGTGCGTCTTACAAGGTGCTAGGTACTGACGGTTATGGACGTTCAGATAGCCGCGAAAACTTGCGCCGTCATTTTGAAGTAAATGCAGGGTATGTTGTTGTTGCTGCATTAACTGAACTTGTTAAGCAAGGCAAAGTTGAAAAGTCAGTAGTCAGTGACGCTATCAAAAAGTTTGATATCGACACCACTAAAACTAACCCACTTTACGCGTAAGAGGCTTTGAAAATGGCAATCGAAATTCACGTTCCAGATATTGGTGCCGATGAGGTTGAAGTTACTGAAATTCTAGTTAAAGTTGGAGATTCAGTGAGTGAAGAACAATCACTAATTACCGTCGAAGGTGATAAAGCATCAATGGAAGTACCCGCAACTCAAGCGGGTACAGTAAAAGAAATTAAAATTAGTGAAGGCGACAATGTCTCTACTGGTTCTTTAATTATGGTTTTTGATGCTCAACACAGTGCGGCGCAACAAGATGCACCAGCTGAAAAAGCAGAGGCTTCGCCAGCAACTTCTGGCGCGACAGAGTCTAAAGAAGTACACGTACCTGATATTGGTGGCGATGAAGTTGAAGTGACTGAAATTTTGGTTGCAGTTGGTGACAAAGTAGCCGCTGATCAGTCAATTTTAAACGTGGAAGGCGATAAGGCGGCGATGGAAGTCCCAGCCCCTTTTGCTGGTACAGTTAAAGAAATTAAAGTGGCTGTAGGTGATAGCGTATCAACTGGTTCACTGGTATTTGTATTTGAAGCGGGTGCTACTAATGCGGCTGAAGAGTCGTCTGAAAACGCACAGTCTCAACCTCAAACTCAAACTGCAAGTCCAGCTGCCAATGAGCTCAAAGAAGTACATGTACCAGATATCGGTGGTGATGAAGTTGAAGTTACCGAGATTATGGCCGCTGTTGGTGACAGCATCAAAGCCGACCAATCTATCTTAAATGTAGAGGGTGACAAGGCGGCGATGGAAGTACCGGCTCCATTTGCGGGTACTATTAAAGAAATCAAAGTTGCGGTTGGCGATAAAGTATCAACTGGCTCATTGGTATTTGTTTTTGAAGTGGCGGGCAGTGCACCTGCAAGTGCTCCAGCTCAATCAAACAAGCCAGCAACAAGTGCAAGCCCTGCGGCACCTGCTTCAAAACCTACTGAGAATAAACCGCCACAATCAAGCGTAAAAGAAGAGTTTGAAGCAAACTCATCGTATGCGCATGCATCTCCTGTGGTACGTCGTTTAGCGCGCGAATTTGGTGTTAATCTTGCGCGTGTTAAAGGCACAGGTCGTAAAGGCCGTGTGATCAAAGAAGATGTACAAAATTATGTCAAAGAGTTGGTTAAGCAGGTTGAATCAGGTAAAGCAACGGGCACTAACACAGGCGGTGGTGAGCTGGGTCTTATTCCATGGCCAAAAGTTGACTTTAGCAAGTTTGGAGAAGTAGAAGAGAAGAAGCTGTCTCGCATTCAAAAGCTTTCTGGTGCCAACCTTCATCGTAACTGGGTTCAAATTCCACATGTTACACAGTTTGACGAAGCAGATATCACTGCGCTTGAGGTATTTCGTAAAGAGCAGAATGTTCTCGCCGAGAAGAAGAAAATGGGTGTGAAGATCACGCCATTAGTATTCGTAATGAAAGCAGCAGCTAAAGCGCTAGAAGACTTCCCGACCTTTAACTCGTCGTTATCAGAAGACGGTGAAAGCTTAATTCTGAAAAAATACGTACACATCGGTATTGCGGTAGACACACCAAATGGCTTAGTTGTGCCAGTTGTTCGAGATGTGAATAAAAAAGGCATTGTTGAGCTATCTCGCGAATTGATGGAAATTTCTAAAAAGGCCCGTGAAGGTAAATTAACATCTGCGGATATGCAGGGCGGTTGCTTTACTATTTCAAGCTTGGGTGGTATTGGCGGTACAGCCTTTACGCCAATCGTGAATGCGCCAGAAGTGGCTATTTTAGGTGTTTCTAAGTCTGATATGAAACCGAAGTGGAATGGTAAAGAGTTTGAGCCGCGCTTGATGGTGCCGCTAAGCTGCTCTTATGATCACCGAGTGATTGACGGTGCATTGGCCGCGAAATTTACGGCTACATTGGCTAGCTACTTGAGCGATATTCGCCAATTAGTAATGTAATTTATTGTCCCGCTTAGTATTTAGGCGGGACATCTTTTTGTGCGGATGATACACTTTCGCACACTTAAAAAACTCTCTCTGCCTTGTACTGGTGTTTTTGTATGTGGCAGGCATTTTGGGTGCGGATACTCAAAAGAGTACAGTCCCGTTCGAATAATAGTTAAGGTAATAACATGAGCAACGAAATCAAAACTCAAGTTGTTGTACTAGGCGGTGGTCCTGGTGGTTACTCAGCAGCATTCCGTGCTGCGGATTTAGGTTTAGAAGTTACACTTATCGAGTCTCGCAATACCCTAGGTGGTGTGTGCTTGAACGTAGGGTGTATTCCTTCAAAAGCACTGTTACATGTTGCTAAAGTAATTGATGATGCAGCAGATATGGCATCTCATGGTGTCACATTTGGCGCGCCTCAAATTGACTTAGACAAAATCCGTTCTTGGAAAGAGTCTGTGATTGGTCAATTAACGGGTGGCTTAGACGGCATGGCTAAAATGCGTAAAGTAAAAGTAGTTAATGGTTACGGTAAATTTACAGGCGCTAATACCATTGCAGTGGAAGACGGTTCAACTACGACAACCGTTACTTTTGATAACGCAATTATTGCAGCCGGCTCTCAGCCAGTTAACTTACCTTTTATCCCAGAAGATGATCGTGTAATCGACTCTACAGGTGCACTTGAACTTAAAGATGTACCTGAAAAACTGCTTGTATTAGGTGGTGGTATCATCGGTCTTGAAATGGGTACGGTTTACCGTGCGCTAGGGTCACAAATTGACGTTGTTGAGTTTGCTGATCAACTAGTACCTGCTGCTGATAAAGACGTTATCAAAATTTACCAACGCTATGTAAAAGACAAGTTCAACGTTATGCTTTCTACTAAAGTGACTGCGGTAGAGGCAAAAGACGATGGCTTATACGTTACTTTTGAAGGTAAGAAAGCACCAGCAGAGCCAGTACGTTACGACAAAGTATTAGTGGCTGTTGGCCGTACACCAAACGGTAAGTTATTAGATGCAGATAAAGCGGGCATTAATGTTGATGAGCGCGGCTTTATTAACACTGATAAGCAAATGAAAACGAACGTTGGCCACATTTATGCGATTGGTGACGTTGTTGGTCAACCAATGCTTGCGCACAAAGCCGTTCACGAAGGTCATGTTGCGGCAGAGGTTATCTCTGGTCAGAAGCATTACTTTGACCCTAAATGCATTCCTTCAATTGCCTACACAGACCCTGAGATTGCATGGGTAGGTGTAACTGAGAAAGAAGCAAAAGAGCAAGGCCTTGCTATTGAAACTGCGGTATTCCCATGGGCAGCTTCTGGTCGCGCAATTGCATCTTCACGTACCGAAGGTCAAACAAAGCTTATCTTTGATAAAGACTCAGGCCGTGTAATTGGTGGTGCAATGATTGGTATCAATGCTGGTGAAATGCTGGGTGAAATTGGCCTTGCTGTTGAAATGGGCGCAGACGGTGAAGACCTAGCGTTAACTATTCATGCTCACCCAACATTGAACGAGTCAATTGGCCTTGCGGCTGAAATATTTGAAGGTTCAATCACTGACCTACCAAACAAAAAAGCAGTTAAGAAAAAGTAATCAACTACTTTGACTTAATACTTAAAAACCCAGCGCTTGCTGGGTTTTTGTGCTTTAAAGAGCCGGAACTTATTTTGTCATTCT
>NZ_ARPN01000187.1:0-405 GCF_054966645.1 Pseudoalteromonas sp. SANK 73390 | reverse complement strand
AATGGCTATGTAGCTCAGCTGGTTAGAGCACATCACTCATAATGATGGGGTCCCCTGTTCAAATCAGGGCATAGCCACCATTTACTCCCACTAAAGTGCAATAGTGGTTAAATAGCACAACCTCCTGTGCGGGGTGGCGGAATTGGCCAGATGTCGAGTTAGACGCTGGATTTAGGTTCCTCTAAATATGCACGACCTCCTGTGCGGGGGTGGCGGAATTGGTAGACGCGCTGGATTTAGGTTCCAGTATCTTCGGGTGTGAGAGTTCAAGTCTCTCCCTCCGCACCATCTTTTAAAGATGTAAAACTATAAATATGAAAACATTGATTGTTGGAGTATAGCCAAGCGGTAAGGCAGCGGGTTTTGATCCCGCCATTCTCAGGTTCAAATCCTGATACTCCAGCC
>NZ_ARPN01000186.1:0-14491 GCF_054966645.1 Pseudoalteromonas sp. SANK 73390 | reverse complement strand
TGTATCACAGGGCAAGATCATGAACTTTACCTTGACATAAATTTATGATCTTATACTGCTTTTTAAATTAAGCAGCCCAATTATGTCAGCTAATACGTTGTTCGAACACTTTTCTTCCATTGATGACCCACGCCAGCAAGGCAAAGTACAACATCCATTATTCGGTATCCTGTTTCTAACAATCAGTGCAGTAATCGCAGGTTGCCAAGGTTGGGAGTGTATAATAAACATGACATATATGGACGCTCAGCCTTTGTCAAACCATACTAACCAATCGAGGTGACTTTTTAGTCGCCTCGTGCCTTTCTTATATTATTTACCTGCTTAATTTTTAAATTTGAATCAACCAGTTGTGCAATGTAAAGCGCTGCTCTGACATATATTCGGGCTTAACTGCATTTAGCAGTGTCCCTAATGAGCTTTGAGCCTGCATTCCCTAAAAAGTAATTACAAAATATCTACCTGTTAATTTACTTAGTATAATCAACAGGTAGATTTTTTCATTTAGCTATTTAGGCTCTTTGTCATCGTCAGGTAACGTGACATTTAACTCTAGTACAGCTAAATCGTCTTCATTTTGTTCAAATTGCACATTAACCGCATCAGAATCAACTTTCACATATTTGCGGATCACATTAAGAATATCTTGCTTAAGTTGCGGTAAGTAATCTGGTGTACCACGCTTTGAACGCTCATGAGCAACAATAATTTGTAAACGCTCTTTGGCAAGCGATGCACTGTTTTTTTTCTCTGAGCGGAAATAGTCAAGTAACGACACATTAACCTCCAAAAATCCGTTTTAGTAACCCCTTTTTCTCTACATTAAGAAAACGGAAATCAACAATCTCACCGAGCAAACGATTGATTGCATCGTTATATGCTTGGCCTGCGTCGGATTCGCTGTCTAACACAACAGGTTGGCCTGAGTTAGATGCATTGAGCACGGCTTTAGACTCTGGAATAACGCCAAGTAGGTCGATAGCTAAGATATCTTGAACGTCTTCTACCGACAGCATTTCGCCGTTGGCAACTCGCTCTGGATTATATCGAGTTAACAACAAATGCTCTTTTACTGGCTCAAGACCTTGTTCTGCACGCTTTGATTTGCTCTGTAAGATACCTAAAATTCTGTCTGAGTCGCGTACCGAAGATACTTCTGGATTGGTTGCAACAATTGCCTCATCGGCAAAGTACAATGCCATCATTGCGCCTGCTTCTATACCTGCTGGTGAGTCGCAAATAATGTAGTCAAAGCTTTCTTTCATTTCGTTTAATACCCGCTCTACACCGTCACGCGTCAAAGCATCTTTGTCGCGAGTTTGTGAAGCAGGGAGTATAAACAGTTTATCTACGCGTTTGTCTTTGATAAGCGCTTGGTTTAAGTTTGCTTCACCATTAATGACGTTTACAAAATCATAGACTACGCGGCGTTCACAACCCATGATCAAATCTAAGTTACGAAGGCCAATATCAAAATCGATGATGGCTGTTTTGTAGCCTTTAAGAGCAAGGCCTGTACCAATAGCTGCGCTAGACGTAGTTTTGCCTACACCGCCTTTACCTGAAGTTACGACAATAATTTTTGCCATGTGATTTATCCTTTGACCAAAGCTGTTATTTCTAAAGAATCATTTTTTTGTTTGACTTGAGCAGCCTGTCCCCATAACTCCCCTTGTAAAGAGTCACTGATCCAGTAGCTACCATTAATAGAAACCAATTCGGCTTCAAGACGCTGGCAATAAATAGCAGCCTCTTCGTACCCTTGAGCTCCGGCAATTGCACGGCCTCTCAAAGTACCATAAATATGAATATTCCCATCGGCAATCACTTCAGCGCCGTGGCTCACTGCGCCTAATACAATTAAGTCTCTGTTCTTGGCATAGATTTGTTGACCAGACCTGACTGTAGCCTGAACAATTTGTGGTGGCAAATAAACTTCTTTTTCTACTTCAACCACTTCGGCATTCGTTGATGAGGAAGGCGTAGGCTTTGCGCTATCTTTACTGTAATTTAATACTGATAGCTTAGCTTTTTTTGCGTCGCCATTTTGTGATTCAGTTCCATTACACACACCGACAGGGTTTAATTGAAGGTCTACGAGTGTTTGCTTTAAGACGGCAAAGTCAACGTTGCTGTCTTGTAATTTTGCTAGGTTAATAACAATCGGAGCACCGATAAAAAACTTAGGTGCTTGAGAAATCTTTTCATCTAGATCTTTTCTGAGTTGTATGATGTCAACTGAAAATAAGTGCAACACAGACAAGGTAAAAAGGTTTCCTTTTAACTCAAATGTTTGTTCTGACATAAGCGCTCTATAAAATGCAGACTTAATACTAAAGCAAACCTAAAATTACGCCTTTCAACAAAAAGATAAATAAGGTTTACATGGGCATCATTGTTGTTTTGGCCCCGTATTTTAAACGTTTGTAAGTCGCAAAACTTTTCAAATACAATGAGTGTCATGGTATAGTGCGCATTAGACATAAGCAAGAATTTATAGGGTTATAATGCTCACTGCTGTATATAAAAGCTCAAAAAAAGCTGATACCTACCTTTATGTAGAAAAAAGAGATGATTTTTCTAAAATTCCAGAGCCATTAATGGCGATGTTTGGCCGCCCGAAATACGTAATGATGTTTGATTTATCAAAACGAAAGAAATTGGGTATTGCTGATGTTGTTCAGGTTCAGGATAAATTAAGCAGTGATGGATTCTACTTACAACTCCCCCCACCAGAAGAAAACTTATTAGATCAATTTAAACAACAAAATGGAGCGTCTAGTGATTAAAAAATTGACTGTACTAGTAAGTGCTTTATGCATATCTAGTTCTGTTTGGGCTAACACGCAAGCAAAGTTTGAAGATTATGTTGCTGATTTAAAAGCTGAAGCTCAAAGCAAAGGATATGAACAAGCACTAATAGACAGTGCTTTTGCAACGGCAAAATTTAAGAAAAAAGTAATTACTAATGACAAAAATCAACCCGAGGTGGTTGAAACGTTAGAAACGTACCTCCCTAAACGTGTACCGCAGTGGAAAATTAACCAAGCACGCAAACTATATAAAGAACACAAAACAATTTTAGAGAAAATAGCTAAAGAGTATGGTGTGCAAGCACGCTTTATTGTTGCTTTGTGGGGGCTGGAAAGCAATTTTGGCCGCATTCAAGGTGGTTATCCGGTGATCAGCGCATTGATAACACTTGCGTTTGATGGTCGCCGTGAAGCACTTTATAAGCGACAGCTTTGGGCCGCACTTGATATTTTGAAATCCGGGCATATTACGCTAGATGATTTTAAAGGATCTTGGGCTGGTGCAATGGGTCAAACCCAATTTATGCCAACATCATTTAATGCTTACGCAGTAGATTACAATAACGATGGCCGCAAAGATATTTGGACCACCACCGAAGATGCGTTTGCATCTATTGCTAATTACTTAAAGCAAGCTGGGTGGAATGATGACTTAACCTGGGGCCGTCAAATTCAGCTGCCAGAAGACTTTGATCATAAATATGTACTTAAACGCGGCACCAAAACGCGAAAACAGTGGCTGGCATACTGGCAAGACTCCGAGCGTTCTTTACAAGATTGGCAAGCACTTGGTCTTCGTCGCGCCGATGGCAGTGATTTGCCTAAGGCAAGTGTTACTGCGGCGTTGGTTATGCCTGACGATATAAACGGTCGTATGTACTTGGCTTATGATAACTATAAAGCGCTAATGCATTGGAATCGTTCTTATTACTTTGCAACTAGTGTGGGTTACTTATCTGATAGGATAGGCTATCCAAAGATTTAAAGCTGATGATAAGCTCGATTAAATAAAAAGGCAGCATTCCAACATGCTGCCTTTTGGTTTGGCATAAATGCCGACAAGTGTGTAATGAACTGTAGCTAATTCGTTTGACTGATCTGTAATATCAATAATATGAAAGTGGGCGCACTTTTCCCCAAAACACGCGATACGAAAACGCGGTGTATGCTAGTATTGTTGGCACCACCACAATCACCCCATATAGTAAAAAGTTAAGTGATTCAGGTGCCGCTAAGGCCTCAAAAATTGTCAGTTTTCCTGGTACAACATAAGGGTAAAAACTGTATAGCAGACCAAAGAAACACAGCATAAAAATGACACACGAAATTAAAAATGGTAGCCAAGCACCCACATTAGGCTGCTCTTTGAGTTTTATTAAAACGCGGTCAAGTAACACAAACAATGTAAGACAAATAATGGGAATAGGTAAAATGAGTAAAAATATACTCGATTCAAACCAACGCTCATAAACACTATGGTTGATAACTGGATTGATAGCAGAAACACCAATTACACCAAAAAATGCCAAGCGGCCCGCTATTTGGCACCACCTTATTGCTGAAAGTTGTAATTGTCCTTGGGTTTTTAACACCAACCAAGCTGCCCCAATGAGTGCATAGGCTGCAACAACACCAATACCACTTAGCATAGCGAATGTTGTTGCTAATGCACTGTGCTCAAAAGACATAACATACAGGCCTAACATATAACCTTGCATAAATGCACTTATGAACGAGCCTAACTTAAATAGTTTATTCCACATAGATTTACGTTTAGTTTTTGCTTTAGCTCTAAAGTCAAATGCCACACCTCGGATGATTAACCCAATTAGCATAACTGTAATTGGCAAATACAACGCTTGTAAAATCATGCTATGAGCCAAAGGAAAAGCAATGAGTGCAAGACCTACGGCTAGTACTAGCCAAGTTTCATTGGCATCCCAGAACGGGCCTATAGATGCTATCATCGTATCTGCATGTTCTTCATTGTTAGTAGGTAATAAAATGCCCACTCCTAGATCATAGCCATCTAAAATAGCGTAAAGCAAAATGGCAAGCGCCATCAATGAGGCGTAAACAAAGGATAAAGTGTGTGCATCAAGCATAAATGTTCTCCTCAATTGACGGCTTTTGATACTCTTCAACTTCTACCGATTTATCAGCTGTATAGAAAAGCGTTCTGATGTAGGCAATGAGTAATAATACATAGATGGTTAAATAAGCAATTAATGATATCAGCACATTCTCACTGGCCACTTGGGTGACGGCATCTTCTATACGTAACACGCCCGATACTAAGAAAGGTTGGCGACCAATTTCAGTAACATACCACCCTGCTAAGGTTGCTATCCAACCAGAAAAACTCATGGCAACTAATACTTTTAACTGCCACGGTGCAAGTGATTTTTTGCGCCAAAGGGTAAAACGAAAATAAACGGCCACTGCAATCATTAAAAAGCCCATGCCAACCATAATTCTAAATCCAAAAAATACCGGTTTCACAGGTGGTCTAGCACCTTCAAATTCATTTAATCCTTTGATTTCGCCATCTGCTTTATGTGTTAAAATCAAGCTCGCCATATTGGGGATCGCGATTTCATAATCGTTAGATTTAGTTTGTTCGTTAGGAATGGCGAACAGTAATAAAGGTGCGCCTTTTTGTGTTTCCCAAACGCCTTCCATCGCCGCGACTTTTTGTGGCTGATGTTCAAATGTGTTTAAGCCATGTAAGTCGCCTACAAAAATTTGCATAGGTGCTAATAAAGCAGCAACCGTTAAAGACACTTTTAAAGTGAGTTGTGGGGCTTGTTTATCATCTCCTTTTAACAATCGATAACTGCTGACACCTGCAATTAAAAAGGCAGCTGTTAATCCACTGGCTAATAACATATGTGTTAATCGGTAGGGGAAAGAGGGGTTAAAGATTACTGCAAACCAATCTGTAGGAAATACCACGCCATCTCTTAGTTCAAAGCCTGTTGGTGTTTGCATCCAAGAGTTCAGCGACAGTATCCAAAATGCCGATAAACTCGTGCCGATGGCGACTACAATGGTTGCAAGTGTATGGATTTTAGGTGGAACACGCTTCATACCAAATAACATGACCCCTAAGAAAGTTGCTTCCATAAAAAATGCAGTGAGCACTTCATAACCAAGAAGTGGACCGGCAATATTGCCGACTTTTTCCATAAAACCTGGCCAATTCGTTCCGAACTGAAACGACATGGTGATACCACTGACAACGCCTAATGCAAAGGTGAGGGCGAATATTTTAACCCAAAATCGGTATGCTCGCAGCCAAACTGGGTGCTGTGTTCTATCATATTTAACTTTAAAAAAAACTAAGAACCACGCCAAAGCAATGGTTATGGTCGGAAATAGAATGTGAAAACTAATGTTGGTGGCAAATTGAATTCGCGACAACAGCAAGGTATCAAGCATGACGCACCTCGGCGATTAAGACTTCTTAAGTAACTTATCTTTTAAATCAATTACTTTACTCACAGATGAGCCTAATTTCATTAGCGTTTGTAATTGTTCAGGAGATAAACGTTGTAGCTCTGCGGACCATTTAGTGATGGTCTCGAGTAAATCGTGAATAGTTTGGATTTGATTATTTGCATACTCTTCTTCTGGTGAGTTCCCTCCCTCAAGAATTTGGTCACGTAATAAAGTAAGTGTTGGGTCAACCTCACGTTTTCTTCGTTCTTCAAAAACACGATTTGCTAAGTCCCAAATACTGCCATTTGGTGCGTAATATTCTTTACGATCACCGGGTATATGAGTGACTTTAACAAGTTGCCATGATTGTAACTCTTTGATCCCCATACTGACATTACCACGACTAATTTTTAATGATTCAGCAATTTCGTTAGCAGTAAGTGGTTGCTCGTGGATCACTAATAAGGCAACCATTTGGCCAATAGTTCTATTAAAACCCCAACGACTACCCATTTCACCGCAATGAAGCACAAAGTTTTCTATTTTTGGAGATAAGCTCATAGTTCTAAAGTTTCAGTAATTATTGAAACTTTAATATATAGAGGTAATTGATTTAGATCAAGTGCTATTTTGACTTGTGCACTATGGCCTTATATGGACCCCTGCAAATGTCAAAAAGAAAGAGTTAAAATAAATTAGCTGCTAGCTTATATGCGGGCTTAAATTGAGGGGACTAACTCTGGCATTTGATGTATTCGCACCTTCATGACTTCTCGTTGAACAGTTTAACTGCTAAAAGTGATGTGCAGGTACATGGTCTATTTGAATGATTTGCACCTTTGATGTGCTTATAACGGATACTGTTTGGTTAAGCAGTATCCGTTTAATTTAATTTATTTAATGATTAAGTCTTCTTCAACAATATAAATGTTGGTAGGGTTCGTCAGCGTAAACACTTTAACTGCTAGGGTTTTGCCCGCGGCGTTTTCACATTCAATCATTTGATATAGAACGGGTTGGCCTGCATGTGAATTGTCTATAGTTTTGTGTGTTGAGAATACGTCTGAATAAAATGGTCCTTTACTACCTTTGTTATGGAAAAGGCCTAACTCAATGCCTCTGTTAGAGAGTGTTTGGCAGCGTCCATCGTTGCTTTGATTATTAATTCGCAAGTGACTATTAACTTTGTATGCACTGTGATAACCATAGGTATTAGGACGATGCACAAATTCACCGCGAGGCTCAACGTCCACTTCCCATTCTATAATTGGTGCACCTGGAATATTAACCAATACATCATAGTCTTCACCTTGAGCTGTGGTACAAGATACACGTAATTGCTTGTTTTGTATTAAGTATTGTTCTGGAATTTCAGCTGTTGCTTGCTGGATCACTACTTGTGCTGGCACTCTTGAGATATCAGTATGCACAATGTGTTCGCCAGTAGTCTGCGCATAAATGTTACCATAGCTACAAAAGTCACCTACATTACGAGGGTGAAGGTAAACGTTAAGTTTATGCGCAAATTCGCTAGTAATTATAGAGGTCGCGATAGGTCCATGAGAGTACTGTGTAACACGTTCAAAGCCATCAGTATCAAAAGCCTGATTAGGTAAAGCAAAACTGCTAGCTGACGCTGTGATTGTTGCAAGAGCAAATATTATGCTGAACTTTTTCATACAAGTTATTCCTTTTGTGTCATTCGATGTTTCTAGGTTAAGCAGTGGGCCCTTACTGCTAAGCAAGGCGATCATAGTTATTGGTGACAACGCTGTCAATTGGTGTTTTTTATTTATATTGATTTAAATCAATATATTACGAATTTTTTAATTTTTAGTGTATAAGTAAGGTCTGTGGATGCTTTCGGTGGTGTAATACATAAATTTATGACATTTATATGATTGAAAATACTGCTTATTAATCAACCTCAGATTTGGATAAGAGTTTTGGAATAGAAAATATTGTTGTGAATAAACATTACGTATCATCTAATGATGATATTTTGTTCAATATTAAGGCGCTTTTATGCAGTAATAGTGGACTATTACAAATGAAAGCAACGCGAGAGTGAGAAAATAGCTAATTCGCTTATCCAGAATTGAGGTTAATTAGTTTTCATTGTGACCGACAATAAGCTTTAGGCGTTTGATTGTGATAGTTGGTTTTGGTCGTAAAAGTGATGAAGTTTGAGCCCTATATAGGTAATATGTGGAGACAAATAACTTATAATTTTTTAAGGTAGTGCCTCAATGGGACAAAATATGAAAGTGCCTCATACCTTAGTGTTACTGTTAGGTATGATGGTTGTTGCGCTGGTTGCCACATGGATCACCCCGCAGGGTTTTTTTGATACAGCAACCACCGATTCTGGACGGCAAATGGTACTTGCTGGTACTTATCAGTTAACTGAGGATAGGGTGCTGCTGACTCCTTGGGATTTACTCAAAGCAATACCTAGAGCCTTTGCTGCGGCACAAGATGTAATATTTTTTGTTTTGATTGTAGGTGGTGTTTTATCTATTGCACGTGCAACAGGCACGGTTGATGCGCTTATTGGCCGGCTATTAGAAAAGCATGGTGATAAGCCTCAAAAACTTATATTTATGGTCGTTTTTTGCTTTGCATTGGCATCTAGTGCTATCGGTACCGCGGGAGAGTACATACCATTTGTGTTGATTTTGGTGGCACTTTGTAAAGCGATGAAGTTAGATGCCATGACTGCAGTGGGCATGATTATCGCCGGTTATGGTATAGGCTATGGTGTTTCTGCCTTTAATCCATTTACGGTATTGATTGCACAACAAATTGCTGATATTCCAGTTTATTCTGGTATTTGGTTAAGGTTGGCAATATTTTTACCTTTCGTACTCATCGGTTTCCATCATGTATGGAGTTACACTAAACGAGTGCAGGCCAACCCTGAATTATCTATGTTAAAAGACTGCCCTTGCCCGCTTAATGGCCAGGCACAGCAAAACTACCCTGCGCTTAATAAACGGCATCAAACAGTCTTGCTATCATTCATCGTTACGCTCGTAATTGCGGTTTGGGGAATTGCTACGTTGCATTGGTATTTGTATGAGTTAGGTGGGCTGTTTGTCGCATGGGGCATAGTCATTTCAATCATAGGCAAGCTTTCAGCAGATGATGCAGCGAATAAATTTATTGAGGGGGTGTCCGATTTAGTGACAACCGCTATTTTGATTGGGGTAGCACGAGGCATTGCTTTGATTTTAGAAGATGGTCAAATCTTGCATACTATCGTTAATGGATTGTCTACGCCTTTGTCTTATGTTACTGCTGAAGTATCGGCTGTTGGCATGCTATTTATCCAAACGTTGTTGAATATGTTTATTCCATCGGGCTCCGGTCAGGCGTATGTAACTATGCCACTAATGGTACCCGTTGGTGACTTAGTTGGTGTACCTCGTCAAGTTGCTGTATTGGCTTATCAGTTTGGTGATGGATTTTCTAATATGATAGTGCCTACAAATGCTGTTTTAATGGGAATAATTGGCATGGCAGGCGTACCTTATACTCATTGGTTTAAATTCTGTTTACCGCTTATGGCCAAGTTAATGCTTGCAGCAAGTGTTGTATTAGTTTTGGCAGTTATGTTTGGCTATGGGTTAGACGTGCAACCACAGCTTTAGTGAGCTTAATCTTTATTGGTAGGCTTTTAAATTAGCCTACCAAGCTCTCACTTATTTTATTTGCGGCTAGTGTGGTAAACCAGATAATAACGTGGATATACTTTTATTAGCTTGATTTTCGTTCACTGCCTTTATCGCTTGAAAAAGTAGGCAGGCTTTATGGCAGTGGTACGTAAAGACAGGTAAACCTTGTTGATAAAAGTGCGCGGCATTTTTGATAATTTAATTTAGTGTATGAATGGCAGTAATGATGCGTTATATCATTTTAAATTAACTTGTTTTATCGCATAAAAACTTGCATTTGGCTTAATAGACAAGTTGATGACGGATTTGGTGGGAAGGTTGAAGCTGTATTTTGAGTAGATAAATAAGATCAAGCCCCCTTGGGCTGATGATCTTTGTTTGAAAAGTATTTGCATAGCAACAAGGTATAATTGGTTTTACCAAAAAACAATATCCCCAAGTGCTACTATGGCAAGAACAATGTCAATAGATAAGAGCTGAACAATGCTCAAAGAATTGATAATTAATCGTGGTCGAGTTTATAAAAAGTTCGACCATAGAATGGCTTTGGAAGGTATTTTATATCGTATGTGAACAGGTATTCCTTGGTGAGACTTACCACCTGCCTTTGATCACAGGAGTACCGTGTTTATTTGGTTTAAATTTTGGTTGAACGTGTGTTTTTCGCTTAACACTACCTGTTAAATGATACTTAAACTAACCCGCTAAAATTGTAAGAGTGGCTATGCATAGATATTTTTATAAGAGTACTATGCATTTTGCGATAAAATGAGCTTAATATTTATTGTGTTTTAGGTCGGTTTTGGCTGTATCTGTTAATGTTATTTTTTTAGCTTTGAGCTATACGCTATCTCGGTGTAATTGGTTGTTAATTACGTTGCTCATCATGTGGCTTGCTTGTTACTTTGCTGCCGTATTTATGGCGATTGTCATGGTGAGTATTGGTTACTTCTTTGCTATGAATGCGATTTTTGTTTGGTTGTTTTACCTAGACAAGCACAGAGCCATTGCCTGCGCACGTAGAGTGAGCGAGACAACGTTGTTATGCGTTTCATGGTTGGGCGCTAACATGAGTATGTTTGTGACGCAGAAATGGCTTCGCCACAAGAATCAAAAAAGGCGCTTTAACGCTAAGCTATGTGTTTTAAGCGCCTTACAAACGGTGGTTTTAGTTTTTATTAGCTATTTGTTAGTGTTTAAATAATTCTGGCGCATATTCATCAATAACAGACCAGCGTTTAATTGCTTTTTGGCTTCCTTGGCCTAAGATCCAATAACGATAATTTGCATCAATTTGCCCATTCGCATGTTGGATATCTAACCACGCATTTAAATAATTAAGTAAGTCGTAGTTGCGTTTTGCAACCGCAAAGCCTGTGGGATACTTACTTACACCACCTTGGGGGACCACAACACCAAACTGCGGATAGAACATACTCCAAGCAAACCCTGCTTCAGCACTAATAACCAAAGCATCATATTTTTCAGGTTCACCAAAATAAGCCTTCAGGTTAGCAAGTTGCTTGAAGATTATGTTGGGCTTGTTGTTGGCAATTTTGGTCAATAAAGGAGCATATTCAACATGTGCAATCGTCAGCTTTTGCTTTTCTATGTCGTTTAGCGTTGTAAACTTATCTAGTTGGTGATCTTGTGCAAGTAAAGCTAATTGAAGCAGCAATACTTGGTCGCTAAAGCGCACTTTAGTTAAGTCAGATACATTGATTTCTAATCCAGACATCGCAACATCAAAATAGCCTTTATTTAGGTACTCGCTTAATTGATGCTTTTTAAAAGGAATAAACTCTACCTTTACATTGAGATCAGCAGCAAGGCGATGGGCTAAGCTAACATCAAATCCAACCAATTCATTATTTTGATTAAAGTAACTAAAAGGCACGTTATCAACAAGGTAACCGATGCGCAAAAGGTCACGTTTTTTAATAACGTCAATATTGGTCAAAGATAGTTCACCACTTTGATAAGCTTTTGGCACATAGCTTAAAACATGATTAGGCACTTTTTCGGCAATTACCATATTGGCAATAACTTCATCGGCTGCTTGCGTATTTTTGGCTAAATAGCTGTTTAGGGTAAAGCTGGTTAGCATAAAAGCGGGTAGCAATGCACTAAGTAAGGTTAGATAATACACTGAACGAAGGCGTTTAAGGTGTAATTGCTCACGACAATAAAAAATACTTAATAGTACAAATGCAAAGATATAAACCACCGTTGTGGGTGAGACCACTTTAGCGGTTAAAACAGACATTGATAAATACAATTGGTAGCTATCGGCAGGAATCTTCAAGCTATCTAGCATAAATGGTATTGCTAAATGTACATTAGCAAAATAGCTGAGCATGGCGGAAAGCGTGACGTTGGGAATGTCAGATAGGCCCACAGGGTTACCGGTTAGCCATCCTGCAAACATAACAAAAATCAAGGTTGTGAGCTTACCTAAACTTGGGAATGTATATGCGATAGGCACTAATACTTCAGCAATGTGGTCGGCTTGTTCATTGTTTTGTTTTATGCTGCGTAGGTGCTCTTTGATACCTTCTGTTATGATTGGTAAAACAATAAACACATTACCTGTACTAAATGCGGTTATCCAAGCATTACGCATTACCATAATAAGCGCACGGTATTTTATGGGCGTCAATGCAGCCACCAGCATAGGCAATAAAACCAACATCAGATATAGGCCTAAACATAAAACCAGCACCCAATATACTTGTAGGTTATTCAATTGTTCTACACTGAGTGTGCCAGCAGTACTGGCGGTCATTGCAAAAATACCAATAGGAAAGATAGCAATTACTTTTTTTGATATAACAGTCAAACCTTGACCTATAACTTCAAGAAACTCTAACACGGTATTTTTGCGTTTGTTAGCAATAAGTGCCATGCCTAATGAGATACAAAAAATGACAATTGCTGGCACATTACCCTCAGCTAATGATGCAAAGGGGTTTGCAGGAATATATTGCTGAGCAAAGTTAATATCATTGTTCTGGGCAATTAAGGTTGGTGAGAAAAACGTCCCAGCATCGTGCTGTGGTAAGGTAAAAGTAAAACACCAAATGGCGAATAACCCAACGACCCATAAACAGATCATAACGGTTGCTGCCTTGAGTAAAATACTGCGCACTTGATCAGGATTAAACTTTCCTAATCCCACAATTAAGCTCACGACGATGTATGGAAATATGGTGATTTGCATAAGTTTGACAAAACCAGTGCCAATTGGTTGTAAAAATGCCACTCGTTCACCAAAAATAAGGCCCGTTGCAATACCTAAAATCAAGGCCCACAACATCCAATTGCGGCTTTTAAAAAATGCTAGCAGCGTATTCATAGTTGATATTTACTTCGCTTGTTAGTAGATATAATAATAATAGACACACAAAAGAGCGGGGAGTATACGCACGTTGCCTGACTCGTAGATGAATATTGGTAATTGTATTTGTTTATACAGTGCTACCAATCTTTGCCAAGTAGCTGAGCGCCACTGCCTGATTTGCCCAGTACATCATCAGGGTTATACATAGGGCAGCTTTTCATAGAGAGGCACCCACAGCCTATACAACCATCAACTTGGTTTCTTATTTTTTGCATGTAAGCAATTTTAATATCCAGTTGCTGCTGCCATGCACGAGATAGTTTGGCCCAGTCTTCTTTTGTAGGGGTGCGACTCTGTGGCAAAGTGCTCAGTGTTTGTTTAATTTCTTCAAGAGTTACTCCCATCTTTTGTGCCGCTTTTATGACAGCAATGCGTCTGAGTACATCCGGTTTATAGCGACGTTGATTACCACTATTGCGCCAACTACGGATTAGCCCTTTTTGCTCATAAAAATGTAAAGCGGAGACTCTCACATCACTTCGTTTGGCAACAAAACCGGGGGTTAGGTTTGCATCTTGCAGTCGCTGAGTGTTATTTGTTGACATCTTTTTTAACTCTTTGTTTCCATCCAGTATATTTGCCATGAACGCCTCGTGTGAGGCTGGTAAAACTTGACTCTAAAATATCGACCCCATATAAAATTATCACTACAATTACAGCCAATTTGATAGCAACCAAAGGACCTGCAACACCAATAGAGACACCTATTGCGGCGAGCATCCAAATAGTTGCGGCCGAAGTAACACCAACCACGACCCCTTCTTTAGATAGCATTACGCCTGCACCCAAAAATCCAATGCCGGTAACAACTTGGCCGATAATTCTTGATGGGTCTGCGACGGCATTAGTCACTTCAATTGAGAGTATAATAAACGCGTATGTGCCTAATACAATTAATGACGAGGTTCTTATACCAACAGGCTTTGCGCGCAGCTGGCGCTCTAATCCAACAATTGAGCCAGCTAAAATCGCAGCGCCAATGTCAGGCCAACGCAGAGGAGCAATACTGAATAAAGTTGCTAAGTCCATAAACATGAAAATATAGTATTGTAAATTATAAGTTTAATAGAAATAGTTCAATGATGACAGTTAATTAACATCAAAAAACCCAGTAAAATAACTGGGTTTTTGTTCAAGGGCTAGGGTCTGTTGAACTTTGC
>NZ_ARPN01000185.1:0-26139 GCF_054966645.1 Pseudoalteromonas sp. SANK 73390 | reverse complement strand
CACAACTAACATAAATTATTATGCTGCATTGCTCATTTCGCGTAATGAAAGCCTTTGATTTGAAAAAAATTCATACCTCAAAGATCAACTGCCCCTAATATCGGCAAGTGCTTAAATACCACAAAACAATAAAAGGCCTAATTTGGCCTTTATTGTTTTGTGGTTTCGCATTGTTCAATGAGCATGCGTAAATGCTCTCCGATACTTTGACTCTTATTATAACTGTCTTGCATTAACTGTTTGGACTGCTGTTGTAATTCACTGAGTTCATAGTTACTCAATAAAGTACGTAAATAGCTAACGGTATCGGCACCTTGACGTAATAATTGTGGAATGCTTTCAAGGCTAATTTCTTGTTCACTCAAACTTTCAATAGTACTGGCAAAGTTTTCAAGACTAACCGAGTCTTGAAGAGCACCTTCTACAGCGATTAATGCCCCCATAGGATCACCTTCTAGCTGTGTTGCTACACAGGCCGCAACGCTACCACTTTTAGCTGTGGCTGAGATATTATCGAGTCCATGCTCCCGAATCGTTTCTATTGCGGTTTTTAATTCTTGGTGCTCAGATAAATACTGTGCTTCGATTTGGCTTTTTGAGCTCTCAAATACATCACACCCAGTAACATTAAGGCACAGAAAAGAACTAAAAATTAATGCTTTTTGCATAGATACACCTAAATAATAATTTATATTTTTAGTGTACTTAATGGCGATGAATAAGTCACCTCAAGGTTGAGGTACGCTGCTGTTTGTGTGTTTTAAAATGGGCTAAAGACACGACATTATTTGAGCCAAATAGGACACTTTTTATTATGTTCGCAAAAATGTGCAATGCTTTACGCCACGCGTTGCGCAAAGCCAAAGTAAATTGCGCACCAAGATGAAGCTGTAGTGTTGATATCATAGCATTACAAAGCACACTAATATCCCTTTCATTAGGGTTGAGTGATGACAATTGACATGCGTGTAAACGTACAAACCCAGTTAGCTGTTCTTGCTGAGGTAGTAAGTAAAGTGCTTCTTGGATAAATTGACTAACTCTATGTTCAACGCAAAGAAGTTGTTCATTATTTTGTGGTAACAGTAGTTGCATTTCATAGCGATTTAACTGAGTTTTTAGACTAATGCAAAAACAATGAAAATTAGGTTGCAGTGTTGAAAATGACTGCGTCAATAACTGATATTGATAAGGAGAAATACTCATAATCGCCTCGTTGTCGATTAAGAGCGCATCCGTTTGCTCGAACTATATTAAAACAAGCAAAACTGCATACTTGCTACTGGCTACTGGCTACTGACTGCGCTAAGAACTATTTATAAATTGGCAGTGTTATACTTTTAATAATTATAGTGCGGATAAGCAAAGATGCGAGATGGTTGAATAAAATGTAGGAAAAAATTACTGCAAGTGAGATAAAGCTTACATTTCCTTTACATTTCTGGTTGACGTAACGCTGCAGACCAGTACTACATTTTTTTATGAGAAAATAACAGACGATAAGCAATAAATATTCATTATGCCATCTATTGGTGTGTATTTATTTAACTCTATGGTTGCTTATTAATGGAACTGTCCTTATAATACAGCGCATATTTTGCAGTGCATGCACTGCTATTATTGGCGCGGGATGGAGCAGCCTGGTAGCTCGTCGGGCTCATAACCCGAAGGTCGTCGGTTCAAATCCGGCTCCCGCAACCAAATCTGGAGTAGCGTGCTATTCCTTTATGGTTTCGCGCATTCATTGTAATGCGCGTTTTGCGTTTAAGCATCAGCTTATTTTGCTGCAGTCTTACGCAACCAAGCAAGGCCTTTGGCCACACAGTTTTGCTTTAGGTGTGACGCCCCGCTTGGTTCGGGGCGTTGTTGTATCTGCAGCTTAGGTTTCTAGCCCAAGCTTTGGTATGAAACAACTAAGTTATTGGGGCTAAGGCCCTTTTTTTGTTTGTATGGAGGAATTTTGTGACAAAACTCGAGCAAGAATTGACAGCAATGTTGGAACCTGCGGTTGAAGCACTGGGGTTTGAATTATTGGGTCTTGAGTTTGTGCAAGCTGGTCGTCACTCTACGTTACGCGTTTATATTGAGCACGAAAATGGGATCACTGTAGATAACTGTGCAGATGCAAGTCGACAAGTCAGTGCAATTTTAGATGTCGAAGACCCGATTACAAACGAATATGATTTGGAAGTGTCTTCACCTGGTGTTGATAGGCCGCTTTTTAAACCGGCACATTATGAGCTGGCGCAAGGGGAAGAAGTGCGCGTACGTACAAAGCTTCCGCAAGATGGACGTCGTAACTTTAAAGGCGACTTAGTTGCTGTAAGTGGTGACATGATCACAGTTAACGTCGATAGTGTTGAGTATCTAATCATGCTTAGCAACATTGAGCGTGCAAACATTATCGCAAAGTTTTAAATATTAAGTGCGAAGGACAAGGGCAAGCGAGGCATTACCTATGGCAAAAGAGATATTATTGGTGGCAGAAGCCGTTTCCAATGAGAAGGCAGTCCCAAGAGAAAAAATTTTTGAGGCATTAGAGTTCGCACTAGCGACTGCAACAAAGAAAAAGCACACTGGCGACATTGAAGTTCGCGTTGCAATTGACCGTAAAACCGGTGAATACGACACCTTTCGTCGTTGGATGGTAGTGAACCCACAAGAAGACGGTTCGTTAGAAAACCCATATGCAGAAATTACTCATGAAGCTGCTCAAGTTGAAGAGCCTGAAATTCAACTTGGTGACTACGTAGAAGAACAAATTGAATCGATTAAATTTGACCGTATCACCACACAAATGGCCAAGCAAGTTATCGTACAAAAAGTACGTGAAGCAGAACGTGCATTAGTGGTTGAAGCTTATAAAGATCAACAAGGTGAACTTGTGACTGGTGTGGTTAAAAAAGCCACGCGTGATGCAATTGTTATTGACTTAGGAAATAATGCTGAAGCGGTTATTTATCGTGAAGATATGCTGCCACGTGAAAGCTTCAGACCGGGTGATAGAGTACGTGGTTTGTTATATGATGTTAAACCCGAAGCGCGTGGTGCCCAATTATTCGTAACACGTTCTAAGCCAGAAATGCTGATGGAATTGTTCCGCATTGAGGTGCCAGAAATTGGTGAAGAGATGATTGAGCTACGCGGTGCTGCCCGTGACCCAGGTTCTCGTGCTAAAATTGCGGTAAAGTCTAACGACAAACGTATAGACCCAGTCGGCGCATGTGTAGGTATGCGAGGTGCTCGTGTTCAGGCTGTCTCTACCGAGCTTGGTGGTGAGCGCGTAGATATCGTGCTTTATGATGATAACCCTGCTCAGTTCGTGATTAATGCAATGGCACCGGCTGAAGTGGCTTCAATCGTCATGGATGAAGATTCACGCTCAATGGATATTGCTGTAGAAGCAGATAACCTTGCACAAGCAATCGGTCGTAATGGTCAAAATATTCGTCTAGCTAGCCAGTTAACTGGCTGGGAACTAAACGTTATGACAGTCGAAGACATGGAAGCAAAAAATGCTGAAGAGTCTGACAAGTTAGTAAACTTATTTACTGAAAACCTAGACATTGATGATGACTTTGCAACGATACTTATTAACGAAGGTTTCTCTACGTTAGAAGAAGTTGCTTATGTTCCTGTTGCTGAGTTTTTAGAGATTAACGGTTTAGACGAAGATACGGTTGAAGAGCTTCGTAACCGTGCTAAAGATGCACTAACAACAAAAGCATTGAAAACAGAAGAAAGTTTAGAAGATGCAGAGCCTGCAGAAGACCTATTGGCTTTGGAAGGGTTAGAGCGCCACCTTGCATTTGTGATGGCAAGTAAAGGCGTTGTGACGCTTGAAGACTTAGCCGAACAAGGTATTGATGAGCTAGTAGAAATAACAGAAATATCAGAGCAAGAAGCTGGGCAGCTTATTATGGCTGCACGTAATATTTGTTGGTTTGGTGAAGACGCATAATTTATTAACGGAGGTAACACACACTATGGCAGAAGTGAGCATTGAGAAACTAGCCGAGACTATTGATACAACTGTTGATAAATTGCTGCAGCAGTTGAATGATGCAGGGATCACCAAAGGCAAAGATGGCAGCGTAACTGAATCTGAAAAAGCACAGCTACTTGATCACCTAAGCAAGCAACATGGTGGTAAGGGAGCTGAAGGCCCGGATCGTATGACTTTACAACGTAAAAGTAAAAGTACGTTGAGCGTAAAAGGCTCTACAGGTAAAGAAAAGTCAGTTTCTGTTGAGGTGCGTAAAAAGCGTACCTATGTTAAAAAGAGTTCAATTGACCAGCAAAAAGAGCAAGAGCGTTTAGCTGAAGAAGAAGCTGCACGCAAAGAAGCTGAGCAAAAAGCGCAACAAGCCGCTGAGCAAAAAGCGAAAGAAGAAGCCGAACGTAAAGCAAAAGAAGAAGCTGAACGTAAGGCCAAAGAGGAAGCTAAGCGTAAGGCACAAGCCCAACGCAAAGCTAACGAACCGCAAGACAAAAAAGTGGATAATGCACAAGTTGAAAAAGACCGCATTGAAGCTGAGCGTCTGCAAAAAGAAGCAGAAGAGGCAGCATTGAGAAAAGCTGAAGAAGAAGCGAAGCGCCAAGCTGAAGAGGCGCGTAAACTAGCTGAAGAAAATGAAGCTCGTTGGAAAAAAGAAGAAGAGGAACGCCGTAAACGTGAAGAAACGGCTGACCATCACTTAACGACCTCAACTTATGCACGTGAAGCAGAAGATGAGTCAGATGCACGTGAAGAGAAAAGTGCTCGTCGTAAGAAGAAAAAGAAAGCGCCAGTTAAAGCCGAAGCGCCAGCAAGAGGCCGCAAAGGTAAACTTAAAGCGCCAACTTCATTGCAGCATGGTTTCCAAAAACCAGTGACTGATGTAAAGCAAGAAGTGCGTATTAGCGAAACCATTACAGTTGCAGAGCTTGCATCTCGTATGGCTGTTAAGGGTGCTGAAGTTGTAAAAACAATGATGAAAATGGGCGATATGGTTACGATTAACCAAGTTGTCGACCAAGAAACCGCTCAGTTAGTTGCTGAAGAAATGGGTCACAAAGTTGTTCTAGTTAAAGAAAATGAGCTAGAAGTACAAGTGTTAAATGACCGCTCTGAAATTGATTCAACTGAATCGCGCGCACCAGTAGTGACAGTAATGGGTCACGTTGACCATGGTAAAACCTCTACCCTTGACTATATCCGTAGTGCAAAAGTTGCATCGGGTGAAGCGGGTGGTATTACTCAGCACATTGGTGCATACCATGTTGAGACAGAAGGTGGCATGATCACTTTCCTAGATACTCCTGGACACGCAGCGTTTACTTCAATGCGTGCTCGTGGTGCTAAAGCGACAGATATTGTTATCCTTGTGGTAGCAGCAGATGATGGTGTAATGCCTCAAACTAAAGAAGCGGTACAGCACGCGAAAGCGGCAGGTGTACCTCTGATTGTTGCTGTTAATAAAATGGATAAAGAAGGTGCTGATCCAGACCGAGTTAAGAACGAATTGGCTCAACTTGACGTTATTCCTGAAGAGTGGGGCGGTGACGTACAGTTTGTGCATATCTCTGCAAAAGCGGGGACAGGTGTTGACGCATTACTTGAAGCTGTATTGATGCAAGCAGAGCTATTAGAGCTTACTGCACCAACACAGGGCTCGGCTGCTGGTGTTGTTATCGAGTCTCGTCTAGACAAAGGTCGTGGTCCTGTTGCAACAGTACTTGTACAATCAGGTCAGTTAAGTCAAGGTGATATCGTACTGTGTGGTCTTGAGTATGGCCGTGTTCGTGCTATGCGCGATGAAAATGGTAAAGATATTAAAACGGCAGGTCCTTCAATTCCAGTTGAGATTTTAGGTCTATCTGGTGTACCAGCTGCTGGTGATGAAGCGACAGTTGTTAAAGATGAGCGTAAAGCGCGTGAAGTAGCACTATATCGTCAAGGTAAGTTCCGTGATGTTAAGCTTGCTCGCCAGCAAAAAGCGAAGCTAGAGAACATGTTTACCAATATGACTGAAGGTGATGTATCTGAAGTCAATATCGTACTCAAAGCAGACGTTCAAGGTTCTATTGAGGCGATCGCTGACTCACTTACTAAGCTTTCTACTGATGAAGTTAAGGTTAAGATTGTAGGGTCTGGTGTGGGTGGTATCACTGAAACTGACGCTACACTTGCTGCGGCTTCAAATGCTATCATTGTAGGCTTCAACGTACGTGCTGATGCTTCAGCGCGTAAAGTAATTGAATCTGAAAATCTAGATTTACGTTATTACAGCGTTATCTACAGCCTAATTGAAGAAGTTAAGCAGGCGATGTCAGGTATGCTTGCACCTGAGTTTAAACAGGAAATCATTGGCCTTGCTGAAGTTCGTGATGTATTTAAATCACCAAAAATTGGCGCTATTGCAGGTTGTATGGTTACTGAAGGTATCGTTAAGCGCAGTGCGCCAATCCGCGTACTTCGTGACAACGTAGTAATCTACGAAGGTGAGCTTGAATCATTACGTCGCTTTAAAGATGATGTGCAAGAAGTACGTAATGGTATGGAATGTGGTATCGGTGTTAAGAATTATAATGATGTTAAAGTTGGAGACCAAATCGAAGTATTCGAAACGGTCGAAGTACAACGTTCATTGTAAATATATACTGATATAATGATTTAAATGGGGGCTAATGCCCCCATTTGTCTATTGTGTTTAAATAAAACTTGTTATTATTTTTCAATAAGTTAATTTTATAAGTGGTGAAAATGAGAGAATTTTCTCGCACAGACAGAGTCGCTCAGCAAATTCAAAAAGAAATTGCGGTTATTCTCCAACGCGAAATTAAAGACCCCCGTTTGGGCTTTGTGACGGTATCAGCTGTAGAAGTCTCTAGGGATTTATCTTACGCAAAAATCTTTATCACGGTACTTAATACGACCGATGAAGACAAAACTAAGCAAAGTGTTGCTATTTTAAACGATGCAACAGGCTACATTCGCTCCGTTTTAGGTAAAAGAATTCGTGCGCGTATCATGCCTGAGCTGCGTTTTGTGGTTGACAACTCGTTGCTTGAAGGTATGCGAATTTCTAACTTAGTCGACTCGGTTATCCGTGAAGACAACGAAAAACGTGGTCCTGAGTCATCGGAAGATGAGCAAGAATAATGGCAAGGCGTTCTAAAGGCCGTCCGGTTGACGGTATTATATTACTGCATAAACCCGAAGGTATCTCTTCAAATAAAGCGCTACAGCAAGCCAAAGGTATTTATTTTGCACAAAAAGCGGGTCATACCGGTGCATTAGATCCGTTGGCAACTGGCATGTTACCCATTTGCTTTGGTGAAGCGACCAAGTTTACTCAGTTTTTATTAGATACCGATAAAACGTATGTTGTACGTGCTAAATTAGGTGAACGGACCACAACATCAGATTCTGATGGTGAAGTGGTTGAAATAAGACCTGTGAACGTTGAAAAATCAGCATTACACAGTGCTGTTGAAAGTTTTTTAGGTGAGTCGGATCAGTACCCATCAATGTATTCTGCCTTGAAGTACCAAGGGCAACCATTGTACAAATATGCGCGCGAAGGCATTGAGGTACCAAGAAAGTGCCGCAAGATTAACGTGTATAGCCTGACGCTTGATGAATACGATGCTGAAAATGACGAAATTCAAATGACAGCACATGTGTCTAAAGGTACCTATATTCGAACTATTGTTGACGACTTAGGTGAAAAACTTGGGTGTGGCGCGCATGTTATTATGCTACATCGTTCAAAAGTAGGCCATTATCCAAGCGAGAAAATGGTAACAATTGAGCAACTTGAAGAAAAACTGCAACAAGCAAAGACAGAAGGCTTAGAGCCTTCAACATATCTTGATGATTTACTGTTGCCAATGGACACCGCATTAGTGGATTTACCCGTCATTGAGATAACGCAAGAGCAAGGTAAAGCATTTAGTCATGGTCAAGTTGTGGTATGTGGGGAAGTACCTGACGGTATCATTAAAGTTATGGCAGATCATAAATTTATTGGTATAGGTGAGCGTAATATCGATGGCCATTTAAAAGCAAAGCGAGCCTTAGCAACCAATCAATAACTTTTACTAGTTTCAGGCGCTGATTGTTGATACAATGCGCGCCGCTTACTCGCTTTGGCTGAATTAGTGATCGGCTAAAGCACAATTTAAATTTATTTTGGAGTTATTATGTCACTAAGCAATCAAGAAAAAGCAGAAATCGTAGCAAAATTCGCACGTGCTGAAGGCGACACTGGTTCACCTGAAGTGCAAGTTGCACTTTTGACGAATGATATCAATAAGCTACAAGGTCACTTTGCTAACCACAAGCATGACTTCCACTCACGTCGTGGTCTTCTTCGCAAAGTTAGCCAACGTCGTAACTTACTTGATTACCTTAAAGGTAAAAGCGTTGAGCGTTACTCAGCACTAATCAAAGAACTTGGCCTACGTCGCTAATAATTTGATTACTTGTTGGCTTTTTAGCCAACATCAAAAAAGGGGCCTAATCGCCCCTTTTTTTGTGGCTGTAGTACAAGTATACTAGGCTACTTCAGCATAGGGCTGAAATTACGCTGACATCTTTTGCCAATTGTAGTGCTTAAGTAGATTTTAGAGTCTGCTTAAGACTGTAATTGGTAGTTGTTGGCGTTCATATTTGTTTTATTAAGGAAATATTTGTGCAAGCAATTATTAAAGAATTTCAATTAGGTCAACACACTGTGACCTTAGAAACAGGTGCTATCGCACGTCAAGCAGATGGCGCAGTACTAGCAAGCATTGGTGATACATCAGTTTTAGTGACTGTTGTTGGTAAACGTGAAGCAAGCCCAGGTCAAGATTTTTTCCCACTAACAGTAAACTACCAAGAGCGTATGTATGCTGCAGGTCGTATTCCTGGTGGTTTCTTAAAGCGTGAAGGTCGCCCAAATGACGGCGAAACCTTGATTGCACGTTTAATTGACCGTCCAATTCGTCCGCTTTTCCCAGATGGCTTTGTTAACGAAGTACAGGTAATTGCAACGGTTGTTTCAGTAAACCCTGAGATCCAACCAGATATGGTTGCGATGATTGGTACTTCAGCTGCATTGGCAATTTCTGGTATTCCATTTAGTGGCCCAATTGGTGCAGCAAGAGTTGGCTATATTGATGGTCAATACGTACTTAACCCAACTTTAAAAGAGCTTGAAGAAAGTAAGCTAGATCTTGTGGTTGCTGGTACTGAAAATGCTGTACTTATGGTTGAGTCAGAAGCTGACGTATTGTCTGAAGAAGAGATGCTAGGCGCTGTGGTATATGGTCATGAGCAATCTCAAGCAATTGTTAAAGCGGTTGAAGAGTTCAAAGCACAGGCTGGTAAACCTGCTTGGGATTGGGCTGCGCCAGAGAAAAACGTAACTTTAGCAGAAAAAATTGCTGAGCTTGCAGCTGACAAAGTTGGTGAGGCTTACTTCATTACAGATAAAGTAGCGCGTAAAGAAGCACTTTCAGCTGCGAAAGAAGCTGTTGTTGCAGCATTAACAGCTGAACTTGCTGAAGGTGATGTGCTAGATACCCAAGAAGTGGGCAAGTTACTTGGTGCGTTAGAGAAGAAAATTGTCCGTGGGCGAATCATCGCAGGTGAGAAGCGTATTGATGGCCGTGAACCAGATATGGTTCGTGCACTAGACGTAATGACGGGTGTACTGCCGCGTACTCACGGTTCTGCTATCTTTACTCGTGGTGAAACACAGGCATTGGTTACTGCAACTTTAGGCACGGAACGTGATTCACAACTTATCGATGACTTAACTGGTACGCATAAAAACCACTTTATGTTGAACTATAACTTCCCTCCGTATTGTGTGGGTGAGACTGGTTTCATTGGCTCTCCTAAGCGTCGTGAAATTGGTCACGGTAACCTTGCTAAGCGTGGTGTACAAGCTGTACTTCCTACGCTTGCTGAGTTTCCTTACTCAGTACGTGTTGTATCTGAAATCACAGAATCAAACGGTTCCTCTTCAATGGCATCAGTATGTGGTTCATCGCTTGCACTTATGAATGCAGGTGTACCAATTAAAGCTTCTGTTGCTGGTATTGCGATGGGTCTTGTTAAAGAAGAAGAAAACTTTGTAGTACTTTCAGATATCTTAGGTGATGAAGATCACTTAGGTGACATGGATTTCAAAGTGGCAGGTACAAGCGCTGGTGTAACAGCACTACAGATGGATATCAAGATTGAAGGTATCAATAAAGAGATTATGCAAATTGCACTTAAGCAAGCAAAAGCAGCGCGTTTACATATCCTGTCTGTAATGGATGAAGCGCTTGCTGCACCATCAGAAGAGCTATCTGAGTTTGCGCCACGTATTTATACGATGAACATTCCTCCGAAGAAGATTGCTGAAGTAATTGGTAAAGGTGGTGCAACCATTCGCCAGTTAACTGAAGAGACTGGTACTACGATTGAAATTGAAGATGATGGTACAATCAAAATTGCAGCAACTGATGGTATGAGTGCTAAAGATGCGATTTCTCGTATTGAAGCACTTACTGCTGAGCTGGAAGTTGGTACTATTTACAACGGTAAAGTGGTTCGTATCGTAGACTTTGGTGCTTTCGTTAACGTATTACCAGGTAAAGATGGCCTAGTACATATTTCACAAATTAGTGCGGAACGTGTTAATAATGTTGCTGACCACCTAACAGTTGGTCAAGAAGTGAAAGTTAAGGTACTAGAAGTTGACCGCCAAGGTCGTGTACGTCTAAGTATTAAAGAAGCACAAGAACAACCAGTAACGCCAGCGCCTGAAGCGCCAGCTGAGTAATTTTGTGTAAATAAAACATGATAGTAACAAAAGGGGGCTGTATGGCCCCTTTTTTTATGTTTTAATGGCCGCTATGTAAGCGCAGTTAAGCGACGATAGGAAGGACATGAAGTTAAGATCCATATTTATTTTGCCCTTAGTGTTTCTCGGATTGATGGGTTGTCAATCGAGTCCAGAAAAAACTACACAGCATATCGTTAACGTACCATTGAGTGTGCCACTTGCTGCTAATTTTAGGAATGAAATTGCAATAGCACGTTATTCAGAGCTACTAAGTGCAAGTGACTTGCCAAAAGAGCAAAAAGCACAGCTATATTATAATCGCGGTATGCTCTATGACAGTTTAGGGTTGAGTACTTTAGCGCGTATAGACTTTAATCGCGCAGTAAAAATGAAGCCCGATTTAGCAGAGGTATATAACTTTCTTGGTATTCATCACACGCTTTCTCAAGAGTATGGTCAAGCTTATGAAATGTTTGATGCAGTTTTAGAGTTAGATGAAGCGCATGAATATGCTTATTTAAATCGTGGTATTGCATTGTATTATGGTGAGCGACCTAATTTAGCAAGCCAAGATTTAGCAGCATTCTTAGCACGCTCACCGCAAGACGCCTATCGTGTGATGTGGTTGTATTTAGCACAAACTCAACTTGACCATGAACAAGCGCTAAAGCAATTAAGATTAAACAGTTATGGATTAGACCAAGAGATATGGGCCAATCAACTTGTGCAGCTGTACCTTGGTGAGCTCAGTGAAGGGCAATTCCTTGCGCAATTGGGTGAAGGGGTTTCGAGTCAACAAAAATATGCAGAGCGCCTTTGCGAAGCTTATTTTTATCTAGCCAAGCGTTACCAAGCTCGCGGTGATAAGCAAGTTGCAATCGATTTTTTTAAGTTAGTACTTGCCACAAACGTTTATGAATTCGTTGAGCATAAGTATGCTCGACTAGAGTTAGCTCTATTAGCAAATGATGAGGACAGTTAAAACTGCCATAATTTGCTGCGTGATGGTGTTGGTGATAGCGCAAAGTGATCATCAACCCAATTTAAATGAGCCTGTTTCGCACAATTATTTTTTGCAATCATATCCAAAAGCTTATTATTCAGTGCAACAAAATGTCAAGCTGGAAGCTTTGTCAGAGTCTACCATTGAGGCCTTATTTGCGTTAAATTTGCCAGAAATCATGCTTGAATGGTCTATTCGCCTTGCACAACGAAAGAAGTATAGCGCAAGTCAACTGTACTGGAGAAAATACTATGATATTGGAACCCAGGCGCAACGAACACGCTTACAACAGGTGTTTGTTAAACAGCATGCACTTCAACAACTCAAAAGATTAGAGCGTCAATTTGGCTTGCCTAGCGACTTACAATTATTGCTTGCAAGTGAGCAAGGCGTAGTACCTCAGAGTCTATCTAAAGGCGTATTAGCTAAGCTAGGGCTTACTACTTTATTATCTCCCCCTACATTTGCAACCAACTGTAAAAACCGTGTTTTACTGATAAGTGATCATTTTAGTGGCGTAAAGAAATTAGAGTCATTAAAAGCAAAATACCTTGAGCAACCAGAACCTATGATTGGCAGCTATTGCTTATCAGAGGTGTTTTACATTGGTGATATTATGTCTTGCTATATAAACGAGCAACAATTTGCGCGGTGCGATGAACAGCAATTCATCAAGCAATACAATAGGCAACTCAATAATATTGATTATGTGATAATGATGACGAAGGTGGGCCAAGCAAACGTTGCTAATGGTATAATGACGCTTACAAGCAGTAGCAATTATCAAGTGTTTTTACATGAGCTGATGCACTTTAGTGGATTTGAAGATGAATATGCTATTGCGCCAAGTAAGGCGCGTTGGTTATGTCGTCACGCTGGGCAACATGCCCCAAATTTAATTGTTGCAAAGCAACCACCTGCAAAGGGGTGGTATAAGAGCGAAACGTGTAAACACGGCCTACTTGATGCTTTTAAATTGAGCAAAGATTGGAGCATTATGCAGTTTCAGGAATTGCCTTTATCGCATCAATATAGACAAGTTTGGCAAAATGCTATTAACTCGAAACGTTACCAAATACCTAGATTTACAAATTTGAAATCAAGGCTAACAGAAGCTGCACCGGATACAGGTGCAAGCGAAATATGAATTTAATCTGAATTGTTTGTTAAAGTTGTCTAAAATGACACCTGCTAGTTTGTGTAACTATAGACAACTCAAACACTAATGCAGTATAACTGGAAAAGTTTTGTGTTCTTATACATGTAATTTAGAATGACTGAATTCATGTTAAAGTACACCCATACTCAGTGTATGTCGTACATTTACGACACTGAAATAAAAAGGTTCAATTTATGACTTTGCTTTGGATACCATTGCTATCCTTTATCGGCAGTATTTTTTCTTCATTTTTGGGTAAATTGTCACGCAATCAATCAACTGCGTTGACGCTGGTTCCCCCTGTATTGGCACTTGCTTTAGCCATATATCTTTCACCAGCAGTATTTGCGGGTGAGGTACTACGAGAAAGTGCGACATGGGTCCCTTTACTAGGACTGGAAATCGCCTTTAGGCTTGATGGACTTGCATTACTCTTTGTCTTTATGATCCTTGGTATTGGTATTTTAGTGATTTTTTATGCTCGTTATTACTTGAGCGAAAAAGACTCAATGCCAAAACTATACTCTTATTTGATGTTATTCATGACCGCTATGCTTGGTATTGTTATGTCTAACAATGTACTACAGATGTGGGTTTTTTGGGAACTTACCAGTATTAGTTCATTTTTGCTGATAAGTTACTGGAGCCATAAATCAGAAGCGCGCAAAGGCGCACGTATGGCTTTGGCCGTAACCGGCGGTGGTGGTTTAGCGTTGCTTGCTGGACTATTAATGCTTGGCGATGTGGTTGGTAGTTATAACTTAGATGTCATCCTACAAAGTAAATCTCTAATACAGGCGCATGGTTTGTATGAGGTTATTTTAGTATTGGTTTTACTTGGAGCCTTTACGAAGTCAGCACAATTTCCATTTCATTTTTGGTTACCACATGCAATGGCCGCACCTACACCAGTTAGTGCGTATTTACATTCCGCCACAATGGTTAAGGCGGGGATATTTTTATTAGCGCGCTTTTACCCTGCGCTTGCTGGTACAGATTTATGGTTTGTGATTGTTGGTTTGACTGGCTTGACGACGTTACTTTTTGCCGCTTACGTAGCACTGTTTAAGCATGACTTAAAAGGGTTGTTAGCATACTCTACCATTAGCCATCTGGGCTTAATTACATTGCTATTAGGGCTGGACACTGAGCTTGCAACGGTAGCTGCGATTTTTCACATCATAAATCATGCAACATTTAAAGCGTCTTTATTTATGGCAACGGGCATAATAGACCATGAAACGGGTACTAGAGACATGCGTAAGCTCAACGGTATGTGGCGGTTTATGCCCTATACCGCAACACTTGCTATGGTTTCCGCAGCTTCTATGGCTGGGGTACCGTTGCTGAATGGTTTCTTGTCCAAAGAGATGTTTTTTGCAGAAACTTTATATCAGCAGCTGCTCGGTTCTATGTCTTGGTTGATACCGGTATTGGCGACTGTTGCCGCTGCGTTTTCAGTTGCTTACTCTGCACGGTTTATCCACGATGTGTTTTTTAATGGTGACCCAATTGGATTACCAAAGGAACCCCATGAGCCGCCAAGGTATATGCGTGTCCCTATTGAAGTTTTAGTCGCAATTTGCTTGTTGGTTGGAATGTTTCCAAATTTTGTTATTGATGGCATTTTAAATGTTGCATCGGCAGCTGTATTAGGCACAGCACCACCAGAATTTAAAATAGCTATCTGGCATGGCTTTAATCTACCCCTGCTAATGAGTTTTATCGCAGTATGTGGTGGGTTATTCATTTACACTCAACGACGCTATTTATTCCAGTTCCAAGCTTCTTTACCTCCTTTAAACGCTAAAAAGGTTTTTGATAATAGCGTTTATAACATTGTTAAGTGGTGCCAACGAAAAGTAGTGGCTGTAGAAAATGGGTCATTACAGCGTTACCTTATGTTGATGTTTTTGGTGGTGTTAATAAGTGCGGGTTGGCCTTTGTTTGAAATGGCACAATTAGTAGGTCAAAAAGCGCCAACAGATATTGATATCCATAATGGTATTGGTGCTGCATTGTTAATGATTGGAGCCATTGGGACCGTCATTTGGCATCACGTACGGATGGTTTCTTTACTTATGCTATCAGTTGTTGGACTAATGGTATCTGTCGCATTTACACGTTTTTCTGCGCCAGATTTAGCGTTGACGCAGTTAACGGTAGAAGTCGTCACGATTATCTTATTAATGCTGGCATTGTTCTTTTTACCTCAGCGTACGCCAAAAGAGTCAAGCTCTATTCGCGTATTACGAGATATTGGAATTTCGTCAGCTATTGGGGTCGTAGTGGGAAGTATTTGTTACGCTATGATCACACGACCTCATGATTCTATTTCTGAGTTTTTTGTTGCGAATGCCAAAATTGGTGGTGGAGGCACTAATGTAGTGAACGTCATTCTTGTTGACTTCAGGGGCTTTGATACGCTCGGAGAAATTATAGTATTAGGAGTCGCTGCATTAGGTATTTATAAGTTATTAATTAACTTGCCTTTGTTTATGCCTGCAAGTGATAGTGAAGGACGGCCATGGGCTAAAGAACGTTATCCACTGCTTTTAGCGAGCATTTCGCAAAGTTTATTGCCACTGGCATTATTGGTTTCTTTTTATATTTTCTTACGTGGACACAATCTGCCTGGCGGCGGCTTTATTGCAGGCTTGGTGACCGCAATTGCTTTTATTTTACAATATATTGCTCATGGCTCCCATTGGATAGCAGAGCGGTTGACTATCAACTATAGAAAAATCATTGCATCAGGCATCGCAATCGCAATATTAACCGGTGTAGGTAGCTGGGTCTTTGGACGACCATTTTTAACATCATGGTTTGATTATTTTGATTTGCCAGTCATTGGACAAATAGAGTTGGCAAGTGCTTTAGTATTTGATTTAGGTGTGTATATCACGGTTGTTGGAGCTACATTAATGATTTTAGCGAGTTTAGGTAAAGTAACCGCTAATGCACCAAAAGAAGAGGTAAACTTTTAATGGAATTATTATATGCGTCTTGTGTTGGGTTGTTAGTTACGTGTGGCGTGTTTTTAATTTTGCGCGCTCGCACCTTCCCAGTGGTGCTTGGTTTAACCATGTTATCTTATGCTGTTAACTTGTTTTTGTTCTCTTCAGGACGACTGACCTTAAATAAAGCAGCAGTATTGGGTTATGCAAATGAATATGCAGACCCATTGCCACAAGCTTTGGTATTAACGGCTATCGTAATTGGTTTTGCGATGACTGCTTTTGTTGTGATATTAGCTATAAGAGGCCGCGCTGATTTAGGTAATGATCATGTGAACGGTCAAGAAACATCGAATAATAAAAAGGGTAAAGTATGATCCAGCATTTGACTTCTTTACCTGTGCTGCTGCCAATGTTGGCAGCTGTTATTTTACTTATGCCACCGTGTGGTAAGAGTGTGCCAATTAGGCGAGTTGCCTCAGTTATTTTTTCTAGCATTACCTTAACTGCGTCATTACTGTTATTAGCAAATGTAAAAGACAGTGGTACACAAGTTTATGCGATTGGTGATTGGTCTGCACCATTTGGTATCGTGATGGTGGCTGATCCTTTGTCGGTATTATTGGTATGCCTCACTTCTTTCTTAGGGCTCGCTTGTGCACTTTATGCATGTGCAGGAGATGATGAGCGAGGGGCATTTTTTCACCCTTTACTCCAATTTTTAATTTTAGGTGTCAATGGTGCGTTCTTAACTGGTGATATGTTCAATTTATTCGTGTTCTTTGAGGTATTGCTGATAGCATCTTATGCCTTATTAATGCATGGCGGTGATAAGCACAATACTAGAGCTGCATTGCAATACGTTATTATGAACTTAGTTGGATCGGCTATATTTTTGATTGCACTTGGTACGTTATATGGCGTTTTAGGCACACTTAATATGGCTGATATGGCTCATAAAGTAACAATGTTACAAGGCGATGATATTTACTTGGCAAAAATAGGTGGACTGTTACTGTTAGTGGTATTTGCGCTTAAAGGGGCTTTATTACCTCTACATCTATGGTTGCCTAATACTTATGCTACAGCATTACCTGTCGTTGCTGCTTTGTTTGCGATTATGACAAAAGTGGGTGTTTACTCAATCATGCGAGTTTACACAATGATTTTTGGCGAGCATGCAGGTGAGCTTAGTCTGATGGCTCAAGGTTGGTTATGGTGGTTGGCAATTGCAACAATTTTAGTTGGCGCAATTGGCGTATTGGCTAGTCAAGACCTACGAAAGCTGACAGCGAATCTGGTTATTGTTTCAGTAGGTACATTAGTTGCGATGGTTGCTGTGCAAACAATACAAGCCAGTGCCGCGGCTATATATTATCTCGTGCACTCTACTTTAGTCAGTGCAGCATTATTTTTACTCGCAGATTTGATTGCACGTCAAAGAGGTAAAGTGAGTGACCGCATAACTGCAGGCCGCCCTGTTACGCAACCTCTGTTGCTAGGAGGGTGTTTCCTATTAGCGGCAGTTACCGTAATTGGTATGCCTCCATTATCAGGTTTTGTAGCAAAGATATGGCTTTTAAAAGCTACTTTTGAAACTGAATATACAATGATATTTTGGCCGGTGTACTTGTTGGCTAGTCTCGCTGTATTGCTGGCCGTATCAAAAACGGGAAGTACATTATTTTGGCATCATACAACAGCTAAAACTCCAGACGTAGCAGAGCAAAACCGTGTTCATCCTGCTCAATACTGTGCACTGTTAATGTTGGTATTAGCATCTCCAATGATGGTTATTTTTGCCGGCCCTTTGAGTGAGTATTCATTAATGACTGCAACTGAGTTACATAACTTTGCTAACAATTTAAGTGTTGTTTTAGAAGGAGGCCAATAATGCGCCTAGAAGCACGTTTTTCATGGTTGCCTACGCCTTTTAGAAGTCTAATGCTATTTTGTGTATGGCTGCTTCTTAACAATAGTGTTTCACCTGGACATATTCTGCTTGGCGCAATACTGGCAGTTGTGATCCCGTTAGCAACTCAGCCATTTAGAACTAAGCAGCCCTTAATACTAAAACCGGGTTTAGCAGTACGCCATTTATTTTTGGTGTTATACGATATTATTACCGCAAACGTACAGGTTGCTATGTTAATACTTGGCCCAACTAAAAAGTTAAACCCCGGCTTTGTAAAGGTACCACTAGATCTATCTCATAGTATGCCAATAACTATTTTGGCTAGTACGGTATCTTTGACTCCGGGTACGGTTAGTGCCGAAGTATATCCATGGCGTGAATCTTTACCAGATGGTAATAAACCTGAAAAACGCTTTTTGTTAATTCATGTTTTAAATTTAGAAGATGAAGAGGCTTTAATCACAACCATTAAGCAGCGTTATGAGGCACCGCTTAAGGAGATTTTTCAATGTTAGAGACTGTGATTTTAATTGTGTTTGCAATGATTGGTTTATCGTTGTTGCTAAACTTATGGCGTTTAGTCGTGGGACCATCAATACCTGATCGTATCTTAGCGCTCGACACCATGTATATTAACAGCATTGCGTTGATTATTTTGTATGGTATGAACATGGGGACGGGGTTGTATTTTGAAGCCGCGTTATTAATTGCTATGTTAGGGTTTGTGAGTACCGTTGCAGTATGTAAATACTTACTGCGTGGCGACATCATTGAGTAGGAGAGAATATGTCTGAAACATCTGAGTGGATAATCTCTATATTAATATTAATAGGTGGCTTTTTTGTGTTAGTTGGCTCAATTGGGTTAGTAAAAATGCCAGATTTTTTTATGCGACTGCATGGTCCTACTAAAGCAACGACATTAGGTATGGCAAGTTTGCTCACAGCGGCAATGATTTATTTTAGTCAGCTACAAGCAGGTATTAGTGCGAAGGAAATTTTGATTTCGATTTTTCTACTACTAACAGCGCCAATTAGTGGTTACATGTTAATTAAGTCAGCTATACATCATAAGCTTAAGAGTATTGAGCGAACTTCAGGTAAAGATAACATTGAAGATGATGTGTGATATTTAGGGCTGAGGTAAAAGGCATGATGAAGCATCACGCCTTTTACCTCAGATTTTTAAAATAGCAGTACTTGCACATCTAATTCGATTATGTTGTCCTGTGTTACAAGAATAAATTCATAAAACTTCTGTTATATCAGAATTCAAATGGACAACAGTGAGTATTTGCTGAACGTCCCTGTATGCAAGCTTGGCAAAGGTAAATTCACCTATCTGCATAAATTGTGTAAACCAAGCTGGTTGTTTGCATTTACAAAGAAGGAAACTCATGAATCACACATCAATAAAAAGCAAGTTGCTTGTGTTTGTTGGCGTTTTAGTAACATCCCTTGTTATGTTACTGACGTTATACATGTGGCTGCATTTAAATACGCAAAATGAAAAGCAAAACAAGCAAGTACAAAGCGCAATATATAGTGAGGCGCAACGTAGTTTAACTGCGCAGGGTCGATACTACGCGCAGCGAGTTGGCGGATTTATCAATGAAGCATATCGTGTACCATTTACATTTTCAGGCGTACTTAATAATTCAGCACAAACTCAGCCGTTACCAAGAGATGTTGTTCAAAATGCGGTTGCTGGAGCGCTACAGCAAAATAAGTTTATTTCTTCAATGTATGCGCAGTTCGAAGCCAATGGCTACGATAATAAAGATGCTCAATATAAAGCGGGCGCGAGTCATTCAGTTGCACAAGATGGCACCTTAGAAATTTATTTCACTCGTGATGCGGCTGGCATCTCGCAGCAAACGGTTGTAGCGGCAGCAGATAAGTACTTAGACACCAAAAATGAATTTGGCTTAAGAGAAGCAGAGTGGTATCTATGTGCCAAAGATAAAAACAAGCCATGTATAATGGAGCCATACCTTTACGATGGTACTCTTATGACCTCATTAACTGTACCCGTGCAGGCAAGTGGGGGGTTTGTTGGTTTGGTTGGGGTCGATGTAAATTTACCTATTTTTCAGCAGCAAGTTGAGGAATTATCAAATGCCCTATACAACGGTGCTGCAAAAGTTACTTTGCTGAGTGAGTTGGGTTTGGTCGTTGGCTCAAGTCATTACGATAAATTGGCCAGACCATTAAAAGAATCTATGCCGACGTCGCGCGCTCAGCAGTTGCTTGGCTTACATCAGTCAAAAGACATACTTGAAATAGGTGATGATATAGCGCTTGCATTGCCTATTTCAATTAAGCTTGCAAATACTACTTGGTCACTGCTAATTGAAGTACCGAAAGACGTGGTGCTTGCTCAAGCAACGTCTTTAGCTAAAGAGCTTGAAGAATCTGCAAACTCGCTTAGTCAAACTATGTTAGTGGTTGGTGTGCTTGTTGCGATGGTTGGTATAGCAATTGCTGTCGTGCTAATTAATACCATTATTAAACCTTTGACGCATATTCAACAGCGAATAGAAAATTTAGCCAGTAGTGAAGGTGACCTCACTCATAAACTTGAAGTAAGTGCGCATGCTGAGTTGATTGCATTAGCAAGGGGGTTTAATTTATTCACCGATAAGTTACGAAATATGATTGATGACTTAAAACAGCTGGCGGAACAATCTTATCAGCAGTCTTTCCAGACTACTGAAGTTGCTATCAATATAAAAAATAAAGTAGCGAATCAGCATAATGAAATCGACAGTGTGGTCGCTGCGATAAATGAACTAAGTGCTACGGCCTCTGAAGTGGCACGTTCATCAGAGCAGGCAGCACAAAGTGCGAATGATGCCGCTGGGCAAGTGCAAAAAAGTGAAGCTAGTATTGTAAAAACTAACGAAACAGTACAAAAAATGGCATCTCAAGTACTCGATGCTAAGCAAGCTATTAATAAAGTGGTAGAGCGCAGTGCTGACATATCTCAAATATTAGATGTGATCCGAGCAATTGCTGAGCAAACCAATTTGTTAGCACTCAATGCCGCAATTGAAGCCGCACGTGCTGGTGAGCAGGGTCGAGGCTTTGCGGTAGTTGCCGATGAAGTGCGAGCGTTAGCGTCTAAAACTCATGCCTCAACGAATGATATAAGTAAGCTCATTGACAATTTAACGCATGAAGTTCATCAATCAGAAGAGATTATTGAAAGCTCAGTATCTCAAGGGGAACTTGCTGTGTCATTCTGTGAGGAGTCTGCCCAGGCTATGGGTACATTGGTACAAATGTTAGCTAATATTTCCAATGAAGTAACTCAGATTGCAACAGCGGCTGAAGAGCAAAGTGTGGTGACAGAAGAAATTAATAGTAACACGACAGGAATTTCTGACGCAGCAAGAGAGCTATCACAATTGGCAGATCAAGTAGAAAAAGCAGCAAGCACGATGACTTTGATTGTTGAACAAAAGCATACGCAGTTGAACTTATTGAAAACGAAGTAAAGAGCTTCTGCAAACAGTCCTCTTCTGGTTGAGTCAAACTCAAATAGCCTGTTATAGCGATAGGCTGTTTGAGTTTGCTTGAAACTTTTTACAAACCGACTAAAAGTATGTGATTGTCATTGATTATAAGGTATTCAGGCAGAGCTATTGCTTTATTTTTAGAGTGGTAACATTAATTGGTTTATTACCATTTAGGTGCTCCTCCTGTTATGGTGAGTTTTATTTTACAGCTGTTTGCGAGAAAAGACTTTTCAGTTACAGTATGTCATTATTATAGGTAAAATATCGTTAGACTTTTCTTGTCTATTTCGGCCAAGCTCAATGCAGGTGAATGGAATGTCACACTCAATAAAAAAACAGATTATATCCGCTGTTATTTTTTCCTTACTTATTTTAACTGCTTGTAATAGAGATAGTAAGTTAGATTTCGAGTCATTTGTAGAGAAAAAGCTTACTCGACTTATTATAGAGGAAAATGCTCAGGTAGCCTCCATCGCCATCGTTAGCGCTAAACACAATTTTCAAAAGCATTTTGGTCAATTTCCAGATGGCACTAAACCTGGCAGCGAGACTGTATATGAAATTGCGTCCATTACAAAAACATATACTGGATTATTACTTGCTAAGGCTGTCACGGATAAAAAAGTGAAATTAGATGAGGATATTAGAGTATATTTAGGCGCTGACCGTTATCAAAACCTGCAATACTCAAATAAAGCAATTACTTTACGTCACCTAGTAACACATAGAAGCACGCTACCTCAAGATTTTGCCTTTAACAGCGAAGATATAAAAAATGGCAGCGTTATTGAGCTGGTATCAAACTATTCTATAACGAAGTTCTTTGAAGATTTAGCTCAATATCAACTTACTTCAACACCTGGGGATGAGTATCAATATTCAAATGCCGGTGCGAAGCTTATCGGTTATATTCTAGAAAAGGTTTATAACAAGTCACTTTCTGTGCTCATTGCTGAGTTTATTACTGAAAAATCGGGTGAGGAACACACAAAACTTCGCCTCAGTAGCCATGAAGTCAGTAAGATCACTAAAGGAACTGATGTGCAAGGTGAGCTGATGCCATTACTTAGCCCCTATTCTTTTGCAGAAGGGGGATTGACATCAACAACAAGCTCAATATCAAGCTATATGCAGTATTTGCTTAACCCATTATCAGAGGAAGTAACTTTGTCGCAAACTTTACTTGCAGGAAGTGATAGAGGGCATGGGTATGCATTTTTTTGGAATACTTACAAATACAATTCAAATAAGCCAATGCTCTATAACAGCGGAGGATCAATTGGAACTTCTAGCTGGTTAGCGCTCTACCCTAAGCAAGAACTGGGAATATTTATTGTTACCAATGTCGCGGCTGGCAATACACAAGAAAAATTAAATGATATTGCTAATGCAATCGTAGAGAAGTACGAAATAGCTGCCAAGTTGAAACAATAAAAGAAAGTCTCTGATGACAAGTTGCTAGTAATTCAATTAGCCCTTGAAGTATGAGGATGTTTAGTTTCCTTGGATAACCTTGAACTAAAGCGTAAAGCGTAAAGCGTAAAGCTGTATTTCAACATATGGCTTTAGGTTGAAGTTCAGAAACAGGAGTAAGTTCTTAACCTACATTATATTCTTATTTCAAATCGTACTGACTAGATAGAGCAAACTGGTATATTGTTGTAACATAGCTTAGAATAACTGTTAATTTATACAGTTGTTGGGCATGTGTTTAACTTTATGAAACTCTATATTGCTGAAAAACCATCTCTTGGTCGAGCAATTGCCGATGCTCTACCTAAGCCTCATAAAAAACAAGACGGGTTTATTGAAGTTGGTGATGGCAGTATTGTGTCTTGGTGTATTGGCCATTTATTAGAACAAGCTGAACCAGAAGACTACGATTCAAAATATAAGAAGTGGCAGCAACAAGATTTACCGATAGTCCCACAGCAGTGGCAATTTAAAGCCAAGCCCAAAACTAAAAAGCAGCTAAGTGTTTTAAAAAAGCTTATTAAACGTGCAAAAATGATAATTCATGCTGGTGACCCAGATAGAGAAGGTCAACTACTTGTGGATGAAGTTTTGCAATTTATTGGTCTTACTTCACAACAAAAGCAAACTACGCAACGTTTACTGATCAGTGACTTAAATTTACCTGCGGTCAAGCGAGCTTTAGCAGCCATGCAACCAAATAAGCTGTTTGTGCCCTTGAGTGTTTCAGCACTTGCACGTGCACGTGCGGATTGGTTGTATGGTATGAACTTAACGAGAGCATTTACTTTGGCAGGCAAAAAGTCAGGTTATCAAGGTGTGTTGTCGGTAGGGAGGGTACAAACACCGGTGTTAGGGTTAGTAGTCAGGCGCGATAAAGAGATTACTGAATTTGTATCTAAGCCTTTCTACGAAGTATTTGCGCACTTAGCTACGCAGGCAGGAGAAGAATTTATAGCTAAATGGCAGCCAAGTGACGCATGCAAGCCATATTTAGATGAAGAAAATCGTGTGTTAGTAAAAGAATTGGCTGAAAATGTTGTGTCTCGTATAAAGGGGCAACCTGGGGAAGTGAGTAAACTTGAGCAAAAGCCCAAAAAACAAGCTCCACCACTGCCCTATAATTTGTCTGCTCTACAGATTGATGCAGGCAAAGTGTATGGCATGTCTGCAAAACAGGTGCTCGATATTTGTCAAAGCTTGTATGAGAAGCACAAGTTAATTACTTATCCTCGCTCTGATAATCGTTATTTGCCAAGCGAGCATTACCAGCAGAGACAAGCTGTACTCAGGGCAGTCTTAAATAACAAAGGTTGCAGTGAAGAAAAAGTAGAAGGTGCGGATTTGTCGTTGAGGTCAAAATGTTGGAATGACAAAAAGGTTGAGGCACATCACGCAATTATTCCTACAGAGAAGCAGCTAAAATCGGCGCAATTGGGGAGCCAAGAGCTGCAAATCTATACTTTGATAAGTCGTCAATATTTAGCACAATTTTATCCTGCGTTTAATTATAATGAAACAACAGTGCATGTTAGAGTTGTGGGCGGTTTGTTTATTGCCAAAGCTAAGCAAGTTAACGAAGTTGGTTTTAAAGTACTTTTTACTAAACAAAGTAAAGATGAAGAGTCGTTGTCAAGTTTTCTGCCACCTTTACAACAAGGACAGGAGGTTCAATGTGGTGATGGGCAAGTGCAAGAGAAACATACACAGCCTCCTCAATATTATACAGATGCAACATTGTTAAGTGCGATGACAGGGATCAACCGATATGTAAAAGATTCAGAGATAAAAAAAATTCTCAAAGAAACAGATGGCCTAGGTACTGAGGCAACTCGAGCAGGTATTATAGATCTTTTGTTTAAACGAGATTTTTTACGCCGTGAAGGTAAGCAAATAAGAGCCAGCGAGGTAGGTCATGCCATGATTGATATGTTACCAGAGTCTTTGACTTTGCCAGATAGAACTGCGTTGTGGGAGTCTCATTTGGCGAAGATAGCAAGTAAGGAATGTACCTATACGGTTTTCATGGAGCCTCTTATTACGCAACTACATGATTTTGTTTATGCAGCTAAACAGACGCAAAGCCCAAATCTAAAAGGATTAACGAAACCGCGTAACTTTAAACGCAAGTTTAAAAAGCGTAGCAGAAATACAACTAAAGCAAATAATTAGACTTGCAATCATACAATTTGCCACAATATAAAACAAAACAAGCAAAAACGAAAAATTAAGATATGACTAACCAGACTCAACTGACGCCTGACAATATCCAGCAAGTACTGGGTGAACAAAATCAAGATAAACTGATATTACTAACCTTTTTTAGTGCTCAAAATCCAGATTGTGTAGCACAAGCTTCAATATTATCAAATTTAGCGGCAGCTTATGAATCTCATTTATTAGTTGCAACTGTAGATTGCGATCTCCAGCAAGCGCTGGCATCACAGTTGGCTCAGCAAATTGGTCTGCAAGCACTTCCAACGTTAGTGATGTTAAAAAATGGCTCGCCCGTAGATATGCTACCTGGCGCGCTAGGTGAGGATGAAATAAAAAAAGCGCTGGCTGAACACTTACCAAAACCTGAAGTATTATTACTTGATCAAGCTAAGCAGGCATTAGCTGCTGATGAGTTAAATTCAGCTTTTAGTTTTGCAAAGCAGGCATATGATATAGATGCTAGTAATACTCGTGTGAAACTCGTTTTAGCTAATATATGTATTCAAATTCAAAAACTCGAAGACGCTGCTGCATTATTGGATTCAGTAGATGAACAAGAGCAAGATGCTTATTATCAAAACTTACAAGCTAAACTTATTCAGGCTCAGCAAGTACAGGAATCACCAGAAATAAAAATGCTAAGTTCAGCACTTGCAGAAGAGCCTGATAATAATGATATTAAAACTAAGCTGGCTCAGGCGTTTGGTGAGGCGGGCAGAAAAGAAGAAGCGCTTGAACTATTACTAAGCATACTAAAGCGAGATATGAACTTTATGTCAGCAAAGCAAGACTTTTTGGATATCATAGCGTCATTACCTGATGGTGATGCGTTGTCTGCAACTTACCGTAGAAAGCTATATAGTTTACTGTACTAAATATTTAAGTACTCCGATGAGTACATCAGAGGTTATTTAATTACTGATGTACTTTTTACAAAAATAATTTGCATCTTTTGTCTTTTCTACAATACTTAATTTCCGCTTTGCGTAATTATCAAACAAAAATACAATTTTTCATTAAGAGAAAGTTGTTATTTCATAGGCTTTGATTGTTTTTTGGTCTTAATGTGCTTTTTTTGCAATTTAAT
>NZ_ARPN01000184.1:0-2842 GCF_054966645.1 Pseudoalteromonas sp. SANK 73390 | reverse complement strand
TTGCTTCGTGTTTTGAAACTGCCTTTGCCCAAGAGGAGAATTTACCTGAAGATGTACAAATCAGCAGTGGCCATGGGCGTCAGGAAACGCGCATCACTTATGCACTGAAAGCAGATAAACTGTCTGAAGAGATAAAAGCAAAATGGCCTGGGCTCACTTCACTGGTTGCGGTTGAAAGACACAACAAGTCCGGCTCAACAACAAAAATAGATACGCACTTTTATGTTACTTCTGTCGAGCCAGATGTGCAGATGTTGCAAAAAGCCATCCGCCATCATTGGCACATAGAAAACCAGCAGCATTGGGTGTTGGATGTTGTGTTTAAGGAAGACGCTTGCCAGATAAGCGAGCCGATTTCGGCGGAGAATATGGCGCTGTTCAGACGGGTTGTTCGCAATTTGGTAAAGCAGCACACAGGACGTAAAGATTCGATACGTGGCAAGTGTGTTCGGGCCAGTTTTGACGATGAATTCAGGGCCGAGCTTATCTTTGGTTAATGGTTGTTAACAAAGTATGCTCTCACCCTGCCATTACAAGGGTTAGATTGCAATAGTAAAATAATGGAACTTTTCTTGAATTATTAGTTGTACGGAATTCACTCGAATCGGTATAATCGTTTTAATTATTGACAACAGCTTAGGTTAACTTCCTTGAAAGAAGATCCTTCTACACGTAAAAAGCGTGATATTGAAAATAGTATTCAAAATAATGTATGTGCTGAATGTGGAGCTGATTTAAAAAAACTGGTACTGTTGGAAGTGGCTCTATAAAAAATGGACTTTTTTGCTCACTTGGTTGTTATGTAAAATTTGGCTGTTCTGATAAAAAGGCTTTGCATTGAATAATTTTGATTTTCCTACTGATATGCTTTCGCAAAATGAAGCTTTAATTTCATGGCATTCAATGTTTATGGGAGTAGCAATAATGGCTTCAGGGAGGTCTAGAGACTATCTAACCCGAAATGGAGCCTGTATAGCATCTAAAGAAAACAAAATAGTTGGTGTTGGATATAACGGCTTACCTAGAGGATGTAATGATAATGATACTAGCTACTGGCACGATAATGATGAAGATCCCTTATACTCTCGTCATAGCTATATAGTTCATGCTGAGATGAACGCTATACTCAACTGCACATCACTGCCTTTGACAGGATGTAGTATATATACTACACAATTTCCATGCCCTAAATGCGCGCAATCAATCATCCAATCAGGGATTAGTAACGTCATATATTTACATAAAAAAGTCCATCACAATAGAAAAATAAGTGCCGTAGAAAAAATGTTTCATGACGCGAATATAAATATTATGCAACTGAAATCGCTTGATGGTTCGTCTTTTGAGTTTACTGAAAAGTTAAGTAACCTCTTAAAATCTACAACTACTCAAAACTAGCCTGTTATTCTTTGTTAAGCGTTAAGCTAACAATTCGTCAAAAGTTTAAAAGATATAATTTGGCGTCTTTCTTAACGAGGCACTTAGCCGCCTAAACCAACTTTGACAGGAAAGTTAAAGAAACTTAGTTTGGGTGTCCACATGCCTAAACCAACTATGGTAGGAAAGTTAACGAGATAATAGTTAGGACTACCGGGTTAACTTTAAAACTCCAGTTATATCAACTCCTGCTTCATTTCCATGAATATTTTATATTGAAGATTATTTTCTTTCATATGCCCATGGTTCGGCTGCTCAGCATGGCACTCGATGCATAATGGTCGAAGGTTTATAGGGTGGTTAAAAGCACTATTTTGGTTAATGTGATGTGTATGCAGGAAAGATTGAAGTTCTTCCCTTTCAAATGATTCCTTGCACCCATCACATATCCACTTCGCTCTATTTCTTATCTCTTTAGAAATTGATTTCCACTCACCACTTTTAAGATTTGAATTTTGATTAGAGTGTAGTGGCATAGTTAATTTGGCCACCCATTAAGAAAGAAATGTTATGCTATTAAGCATACAGATTTGGGTGAGAAAATGACGAAATTAAAACGCGCAACGTATTCCGCGGCAATCAAATTAGAAACAGCTCAGCTTGTAGTTGACCAAGGCTACACACAAGAAGATGCAGCTACGGCTATGGGTGTTGGTAAATCAACGGTAAGTAAGTGGGTAACTCAATTAAAGCAAGAACGAAATGGCCAGACACCCACAGCGTCACCAATGACACCCGAACAAATTGAAATTCGTGAGCTTAAAAAGCAAATTCAACGCATTGAATTAGAAAAGGATATATTAAAAAAGGCTACAGCTCTCTTGATGTCCGACTCCCTGAACAATTCTCGTTAATTGAGAAGTTAAATCAACGAGAGCGTTACCCAATTAGCGTGTTGTGTAGCGTATTCAATGTGCATCGCAGCAGCTATAAATATTGGGCCATACGGGATACAACGCCTAGACCAGAGCAAGTAAGGTTAGAAGCGGAAGTTAAAGCCATACATGCAATGAGCGGTGGTTCAGCTGGGGCACGGACAATCGCGGCAATCGCAACGAATAACGATTTTGAATTAAGCCGCTATCGCGCCGCTAAGCTAATGGTTAAACTAAAACTAGAGAGCTGCCAAGTACCACAACATCAATATAAACGCGGTGGTAATGAGCATCTTGAAATCCCAAATTTGTTAGATAGGCAGTTTGATGTTGTTGAGCCAAATACGGTGTGGTGCGGTGACAAAAAAAACATAAAAAAACATGACACCCACTTTAAAAAAATATGACACCCACTTTTATTTGCTTGTTTTTCATTCACTGTCTATCTTTTATCTATCGCTTTAAAGGGTAGGCAGATAACATGGCAACGGCACGTAAAAGACAGGTGAGTTTGGTCGATACAAAATATT
>NZ_ARPN01000183.1:0-68999 GCF_054966645.1 Pseudoalteromonas sp. SANK 73390 | reverse complement strand
CAGTTTTCGCACAATTCACTATAGAGTTTTCGTACATTGGATCAATAAGTGTTGAGAATGGCTTTGCCATCTTTACCTAATTTGGCTATGACTATGCTGATATCTTGCTCAGAGATATCTTCTCCTTTCATTAAAGCAGTTCGAATAGGCTCAATAGCTTCGTTAAATTCACAGCGTCTATCACGGCCGATGTTAAGTGAAAAACCAAGCCATGTTCCAATAATTATTCCAACAAATCCGCCAACGACTAATGCAATAAGCACTTTTGACATTACTAATCCTTAAAGTAGGCGAAGAAATAAACGATATTTTGATCATATAGTTTAATTGGCAAATTAAGATATTGCTTTTTTATTTTAAAAATTTGAATAAATTGAACATACTATAATCATTTATTTAATAAATTTGCATCATGATTGGTTCATACTATATACATTGCAAAGTGATGGTTTGGCGTATTTTTGGACAAAGTTAATGTTAAAAGTAATACCAAAGTGTATGAAACGGTGAATTATACTAATTTTATTAAAATATTGATCATTCTAGCGAGTTAAACTGCGTTAAAAATGACGTACCGCAATTTTGCCTTGTTACTAAGCCATTTATCTGCCACATGATCTGATCATTTGTTTAATGCATTGGCATTATTGCTTATTATGCTGACACTTTTTTATGGTTGTATTTGTATAAAAGTCACCAGTCCGTCTAAGAAAATGAAAATATTTATAAGACTAAATTATTAAATGCGCATGCAAACGCAAATAATAATTGATCTCATTTGTATTTGGTGTAAATTGACGCCCCATAATGAATGTGGAGGCAAAGGAAAATGATTTACAACAATATCCTTTCATGTGTTGGTAATACGCCAATAGTGAGATTGAAAAAATTATTCCCATTTCAGGAGCACACTGTATTAGCTAAACTTGAAATGCTAAACCCCGGTGGCAGTATTAAGGACCGACCCGCTAAGTTCATGGTTGAACAAGGTATTAAAAATGGAGACATTACTCCTTACAGTCATATCATAGAGAGCTCTTCTGGTAATTTAGCAATTGCGCTGGCAATGATTTGTCAGCAGCATGCATTGCCATTTACAGCCGTAGTTGACCCAAAAATCTCACCAACTAATCTAAAATTATTAGAAATCTATGGGGCAAATGTTGTTCAAGTTACGCAAAAAGATGAGAACAACGGCTATCTACAAACTCGAATAGACACGGTAAAGCGGTTAGTGAATGAGACGCTAAATAGTGTCTGGATTAATCAATATGCTAACCCTGATAATTGGCGTAGCCATTACTTTGGCGAAGCGCAAGAGATCCTCAGGGATTTAGATGTTCAAGTTGATTATTTAGTTGTCGGTGCAAGCACTTCTGGCACACTAATGGGTGTAGCGCGCCGGCTTAAAGAAGCCAATAAGAACCTTAAAGTAATCGCCGTTGATATTAAAGGCTCAGTATTATTTGGTGGTTGTTCAGGCCCTCGAGAATTACCAGGTATTGGCGCTAGCAGAGTACCCGAATTGTTAGTCTCAAGTGAAGTAGACGACGTAATTTATGTTGATGACTATGAATCTGCTTACGCATGTCGAGAACTCGTTAAAGAAGAAAGTATTTTTGCCGGTGGCTCTAGTGGCTCGGCTGTCGCAGCAATTAAAAAACTGCTCCCATCAATTCCAAAACAGAGTGTTGTATTAACCTTGTTCGCCGACAGAGGAGACCGTTATCTAGATTTGGTATATGACCAAGCTTGGTACGATATGGTTAAGCAACACCACCTTTCAAATACACACATAGAAACCATCGTCTAGTTAAGGAAATATATAATGGCCGTACAACCACAATTAAGATATTTAAGTCAATCCGACCTTAAGCAGTTGGGCGCAGATCATAGCAACGCATTTATTGAAGCAATTGAAGAAGGATTAAAGCTTCACGCTAATCAAGAATTTGTTCAGCCACTTAAGCCCTATTTAAGATGGCCTGAAGCCCCGCATATTGCTGACCGTATTATCGCTATGCCTTGCTACTTAGGGGGTGAAAACCCAATTGCGGGCATTAAGTGGATTGGTTCTCGTCAACATAATCCAAGTAAGTTTGATATGCCGCGAGCCAGCGCCGTGATTATTTTAAATGATGCGCAAACAAATTATCCCGTGGCTATTATGGAAGCCAGTCTTATCAGTGCAATGCGTACCGCCGCGATTACAGGTGTAGCAACAAAGCATTTGGCTAAAAAAGATTTCAGCGATGTATCAATTATTGGTTGTGGTCCAATCGCTCAGATGCAGGTGCAAACATTACTTGAACAGTATCAGTCAATCAAAACAATTCACTTATATGACCTATCTGCCATAGCTGCGGATAGATTAATAAGCCAGTTTGCAGGAGATTACCCAAATGTACAGTTCGTTATTCACCCATCAGCACAAGCCGCGATAGAGCAAGCTGATGTGTTGGTCACATGTACTGTATCTGATGCACCTTACATCCCATTTGAATGGCTTAAAAAAGGCTGTTTTGTTTCAAATATTTCCATCATGGATATTGAAAAAGAGGTTTTTGTTAAGGCAGATAAAGTAATTGTTGATGATTGGGAGCAGTCCAATCGTGAAAAGAAAGTGATCAACCAACTGGTGGAAGAAGGTAAGTTTAGCAAAGAGGAGCTGCATGCAGAGTTGGGAGAGATTGTACTAGGTGATGTGGTTGGCCGTGAAAATGATGAGGAAATCATTTTACTAAACCCAATGGGCATGGCAATTGACGACATTGTCTGTGCTCGCTGGTTTTATCATGCGGCACTGGCTAAAGATACGGGCACTAAATTACCACTATTTTAATCATAAAGGTACAAGCGCAGTCTAGCTAAGATAGCTGCGCTTGTATCAAAAATTAGCTATATGCTCAAAAAGCCGAGGCAGGCTTTGCTATTTAAAGGAGTAGAGATGACTTTATCGGTTAAGCTGTATGACCCACGATGTGCTGTAATTCAAAAGCTGCTAAGTGCGCTTTACCTTGAAAACTATGGGGGTTTTAGTGAATACAGCCATTATCATGACGGTATTTTTACCATTCAATTGGACTCACAACGCAGTTTGGCATTTGCTTGCTCTATGTGTGCATCAAATATGGTGCCTTACTCAGTTACGAGCACAGACATTTATTTGCAACAACAGATGCAACAACCTGTCGCCATTTCATTATTGTCATTAATGAGTCACGTTGTTACTGCTATTTGGTGGCCTGCTACTAATACAGACCGCATTATATCAAAGTGGCATGAAGTACTTTCAACGATAAAATTGTTCGAGACCTATAAGCCCGTAAATGAAGTAGAGGACTTATTCGAGTGGCATGCTTTAATTGTTGACAGGCCAAATCACCCATTTGCGCATGCCAAAGGGAGCCTTCAAAATGTGTTGTCAAATTGGCAGAGTCAACAAGTGCAGTGGTGGGCATTCCCGAAAGAGCAGGTGTTTACTCGTAACAGTGAATACTCATACCATGACCTTTTAGGTATGCAAGAGCGGCAACAATTACAAGACAAACTCGCCCTGTTACCAAGCGGATATGTTGCTTTACCTATGTTAATAAGCCAAGTTTCAATTGCTCGGGATATATCTGATTGTCACGACTTACAAATGAGTACAAAACTTGGTAATGCCACGAGTTCATTAAGAACCTTTATTCATGCTAAGAACCCTAGTATACATGTAAAACTCGCTAGCAATGCAACTCCTTTGGGCGCTATGCGTACGATGCCACCACGGTATTTATATAACGGTGATTGCGCGTATTTGTTATTGCAACAAGTGCTCGCTCGTCATGCAGTATTGGCATCTCATGTGGCGTTATGTGATGAACGTAAATGGTGGAGTTTAGGCGCGCAAACAGACATGTTGCAATGTCTGGGTGAAGTTGGTGTGCAGCTTAGGTTTTTACCTGTGCGTGATAAAAAAGTGTCACTCACAATGGCGGCATTGAATCATCCGCAAACGTGGCAAATGTTAGAGCATGGAGGGATTAATTCTACCCGCTTGTTTGCTAATGTGTGTCGTCGCTTTGTGTATGTGGGGTTACAATTTTTGTATTACGGCATATCTCCTGAATGCCACGGTCAAAACATTCTTTTATATATAAATGACGAAGATGATTTTACTTTTGTATTGCGTGATCATGACTCATTACGCATATGCCCAAGTCAACTCAGCATTCATAATCTTGAATTACCTGATTATCAAATTAATTGGCAAACACCAAACACTCTAGTTTTGCCAACAATGTCAGAATTGGCGAAATATTTTATTACTCTAGGCTTACAGGTGAACTTATATGCTATCGCTAAAGCCCTCAATGGTGTAGTAGAAGAGCAGGTGTTTTGGCAGCAATTAACTGCAGATGTTCAGTGGGCACTTCAAAAAATAAATGATGATGATTTTAGTCAATGGGCTAAGCAGGAAATTTTAACTGCAAAACGGTGGCCATTTAAAGCGGTACTAGCGCCCTTGTTTGGCGCATCAGATGATGTAACTGGTATGCCAAGTAGCATGTCTAGCATTGAGAATCCTTTGTTGAGAGTAAAGCTGCAACAACAGGAGCCTTTGTGTGAAATTTTCTAGAGAGCTCAATTTAGTTTTAACGACACAGTTTTTGGTGACATTTTCATTAATGGTACTGATCCCCGTTATGCCACTTTATTTGGCGCAATTATCTCAGCAGCAAACGGTCTCAGGATTTTCTTCTGCATTAGCACTTTCAGCACCCGCTATAGGTGGGTTAGTGAGCGCACCTTTAATTGGTATCTTGGGAGATTACTACCGTTATAAGTCTATTTTTGTTGCTGCTCTATCAATCTTTTTATTGTCATTGCTGGGAATGGCGTGGTTCGACACGATTGAGCTATTTATTGCTGCTCGTTTATTACTTGGCCTGTCTGGCGTAGGTGTGGTGTTAACTCTATTTTTTAGTCGTGAGCGCATACTCAGTCAGGGCCGCCAATTAGCATTGCAACAACAAGCCATTGCTTTGGCTTGTTTACTAGGCCCCCTAGTAGGCGGTTATAGCTTGCAATCTATTGGCATGGATAAGGTGTTACTGCTGACAGCACTTGTGACAGTCAGTTGCTTGATAGGTCTGATGTTTCTGCTTGATGGCAACGCATTTAATGCAAGCGATGATGAGACAACAAAGCAGCCACAATTAAGGTCTGCTTTGTCTGCGCAAATATGGGCTTGGCTTGTTGCGGGTGCATTGTCCCAAGCGGGTGCCTTTGCACTCGTTGTTGGGTTTGCTTTGTATATGTCTAGTATATGGCCGAGTGACAATGTAGCTAGCCAAATAGGCTTTATGCATGCTCTAGCTTGGGGTGGCACATTTGCGTTAGCCGGATATTGGGGGCGTCGAAATGTACAAGGAATGAGTGCACAGACATTTGCCATCGGTGCATTAGGGTGTGGCGTTACCATTGCTTTAATTAGCTTTATGTCATCACTTTGGCTCATTGCTTTATTGCGAGTATTACAAGGCGCATTTTTTGCTGCGCAATCACAAAGCTTATTTTTACAAATCAGCGAACTAAGCCCAGCTTCTCAACAGGGTAAGGCGCTAGGTTGCGCCAAAAGTGCCCAAGTAAGTGGTCAATTGATAGGCCCATTTGTAGTGGCATTTTGCTTTTCTTATTTTGGTGCTAATAGCGTGCTATGGCTGACCGCAGGTTTTTTTATTGCAGCTGCATTTTTAGTGACTTTATTACTTTGGTCACAACACGTTAATTTAAAGGTAAAAATACAATGAATACATCACAATGGACGTTACTAGATACAAAGTTAGTTGAACAATACCTCAATACGTATATTCGCGAAAGAGAAATTGATTTGCAGCAGTGTCGCGATACTGGCCATTATCAATTCGCTGTGCCGTTAGCGCAAGATAACAAGCAAGTATTGTTTGACTTACAACATTACTCCTTAACGGGTTACCACAATTATAAGGTGCCTATAGCGATTAACGAAGCGGGTATAATTACATTGCTCACCGATATTGATGTGTTACTAAAGCATTTATGTGATGCGCTTGCACAGGTCAGCAGTATTGATCAGGCTAATGCTTTTTATCAAAAAGTGACGAATAGTGTTCGCCATTGTCGTTATTATGTTGCTCAGCAGGGTGAACTTGCAAAGCAAAATGAATGTCGAGATGGCTTTATTATTGCGGAGCAGGGGTTACTATTAGGTCACCCATTTCATGTCACCTCTAAAGCATGTCAAGGCTTTAATGAAGAGGATTTAGCGCGGTATAGTCCAGAAATGGGCGCTGCATTTAAGCTACATTACTTTGCGGTATCACCGGAATTGGTGAAACAGCGTGTTATCAACGATTATAAAATCCCTTTGGACCCTATTGTAATACAAGAAGCAGCGCAATTACTCCCTGAGCGCTTTGGCAATTATTATTTATTACCGTGTCACCCTTGGCAGGCAAATTATTTAATTGAAAGCGCAACAGTTAAGTCATATTTAGCTGAAAATTCACTTATTTCTTTGGGGCCAATGGGAGAAACTGTATGGCCTACATCTTCTGTCAGAACGGTGTTTGCACCAAAGCAAGGTATTTTCTTAAAGCTGGCAATTGACGTGCGGATCACCAACTTTGTACGCAATAATCCGCCAAGCCATTTAGAGCGAGCACTTGATGCCAGTGAAGTGATTGTCCAACAGCATCTTGATGATGGCATTGAGCGCCTAATATTACTGCCTGAACTTGCCTATCAAACGATTAATGATGAATCATTGGCTGCGTCATTTGCCGTTTTATATCGACAAGGTCTCGATAAAACAATACAAGCGCAGACTCGTATTTTAGCGGCTTTGGTAGAAGAGTCACCTATCACCGGTGCTATGCCCTTAAGTGGATTTATCTCACAAGCTGCTAAAGCGCAGGAGACAACACAAAATAGTGTTTTTTTGGCTAAGTGGTGGCAAGCGTATTTAAATGCTGCGTTGCTACCTACACTTAGGTTGTATGCTCGCTCAGGTGTGAGCTTAGAAGCCCATTTGCAAAATGCCTTAATGTACTTTGAAAACGGTTGGCCCAGCATGTTAGTAGTCAGAGATATGGAGGGGTGTAGCATCTGTGCTCAGCAGCAGTCTGCGCTTGCGCCGCAAAGTGCAGCCAGTTACAGTGCTGATGAGGCATGGTTCCGTTATCAGTATTATGTTGTAGTTAATCATATTGCTCATGTATTGGCAGCTGTAGCGCGTAATCATGCAATATCAGAATCAAAACTGTGGTCAATTACTCGAGACTTTTTAACTAACATTGCACATGATGACGAAGCAAAACCGCAAGCCGTTGCTTTACTCAACTGTGCAACATTACCTGCCAAAGGCAACTTACTCAGTACCTTGCATGGATGTGGTGAGTCACCTAAATGGATACACATAGCAAATCCACTTATGTTTCAAGATCAAGCACAGCCATTGGTGCATCAACAGTCTGAACAAAGAGTGGTTAAGCAGTTACTAGAGGCATTGCTGTACGAGCAAGTTTTAGGTTATAAGTGGCGTCAAAATAAGCTGGTGGTTGCACTAGGGGGAGATAATTATTATGAAGTAATTGCACAAAAAACCGCACACTTTGATCGTATTAGACTGCAACCACACACTTTGGTGCGTTATTATAATGGTCGTTCAACAGCTGTGACACTTGAGTATATTATGAGAGACTTGGGGGCATTAGAGTTGACAGCTAGTGATGCTTGGTCAAGGTTTTATGATGAGCTACATCACACAGTTCAAAAGCATGCTCAAGTTTTGGCGAGTGTCCCTGATAGGCCGCTAAGAGAAATGGATTATATACACTGTGAAGCCAAGATAAGTAATGGCCATTTATATCATCCGAGCTTTAAATCTCGTTTAGGCTTTACCCTTGAAGATAATGCTCAATATGGCCCTGAGCTTGCCAAGCCCATTCACCTAAAATGGCTGGCTGTAGATTTAAAACAGCTTAGTGCAAATTTTGCTAAGGGCTACAACCCAAACGTTTTAGCGCGTAATCACTTTAACGATGGTCAACTATTACAAATAGAAGCGCAACTAAAGCTTCATGATATTACCCTTGAACAAGTGATGCTGTTACCTGTACATCCTTGGCAATGGCGTCATATTGGGGATGTTTATTTTGCATCAAGGCAAGGGGTTTATCCAATTGAAATTGATGGACATCGTTACTTACCTCAGCAGTCAATTCGTACTTTAAGTGATTACAGCGATGAACAGGCGTTGTCAGTAAAGCTTGCTTTGAGTATAACCAATACTTCAACCTCACGAGTATTAGCTCCTCATACCATTGCCAATGCCGGTATGATAAGTGATTGGCTATGTTCTCTACTAGATGATGACAAAGCTTGGCAGCAAGTAACACGTCCGATAATTTTGAAAGAAGTTGCGGGAGCGAGTGTACATGCACAAGCAATGCTTAATGCACAATATGGCGCTTTGGGATGTATTTGGCGTGAGAGTGTATACAAGCATGTGAAAATAAGCGATGCAGTAGTGCCAGTCACCGCATTAATGCAGCTAGATGTAGATGAGCAACCCTTAATCGCACCTTGGGTACAGCAACACGGATTGACTACTTGGTTAAGTGCCTTGGTTGATAAGGTGTACCTTCCGGTGATGCATATGCTTTGGCAGCATGGCGTGGCTATGGAATCACATGCGCAAAATATGCTTTTGGTACACCGACAAGGATTGCCTAAACAGGTGGCGCTAAAAGATTTTCATGATGGTGTTAGGTTTAGTATGGGTTTATTAGATAAGCCTGAGCTGCTGCCAAACTTGATTGAATCACCTGCTGAGCATGCGCGAGTTAACCCTAATTCGTTTTTACAAACTGACAGCAAAGAGGAGTTACGTGACTTTACACAAGATGCTTTGTGCTTTGTTAATCTTGCTGAACTTGGCTGGTTTGTTGAACAGCATTTTGAACTTAACGGTGAGGCGTTCTGGGGATTAGTTAGAAGCCGTGTTGAGCGCTATCAGTATGCACATCCCCATTTAAATGAACGCTTTGAAATATTTGACTTTCTTGCACCAACAATTGATGTTGAACAATTGGCTAGTAGACGTTTTTTACCTGAACAGCGCTTAAGAGTGATGTCTGTAAGCAATCCGTTAGCGCATGCAACTAACGAGGGCTTTGAACATGAATAAAGACAATTTAAAACAGCGACTATTGCAAACATCCCCTTGTTTTGGGGTGTTTTGCTCTATTCCAAGTGCAGTAGCCATAGAGCAACTTGCGTTATCTGGGTATGACTTTGTGATATTCGATTTAGAACACACGCTACATGATATGCGTGATGTAGAAGTTGCCTTGTTAGCATCGCGCGTAGCTGAACTTGATGTGTTAGTTAGGATCCCTCAGAGGCGACTAGATTTGGTAGCCCCTTTATTGGATGCGGGAGCAAGCGGTATTGTTGCTGCAATGGTACAAACGCAAGCCCAAGCTCAAGCATTAGTGCAGTGCTGTTATTATCACCCTCTTGGACAGCGAGGCTTGAACTCTACACGTTTAAACCAATATGCCACTAAAGATCTATCACAAAGCTTACCTGAGGCGAATAAGCAAGTAGTGGTAGTAGCGATGATAGAAACGCAGTTGGGTGTAGAAAATGCGCTGCAGATAGCGTCAACGTTAGGAGTAGATGCATTACTTGAAGGCGCTGCTGATTTATCTCAGTCAATGGGAGTACCTTGGCAAACCCAACACCCTAGTGTGCGTTCAGGTGTTCGCCAAGTAGCTCAAGCATGTCAAAATGCACAAAGTGCTTTTATGGCAATTCCTCGCACAACCGAAATGGTCGCTACATGGCAAGATAGTGGTGTGAGCAACTTTGTTTTAGGTGATGATCGCTCCATTATGCGAAATGCTCATCAAGCTCATATCTCCCAATTTAAGCAGGAGCTAAGATAGTGACGGTATGTATTGAAAAAGTGAATGAATATATCGCAAAACAATCTCAAGAAGTGTGCGCTTTTTTATATGATTTAAGTAGCTTAACAGAACATGTGCAATCACTATTGCGCCCGTTACCTGAGTCGGTGCAATTTTACTATGCAATTAAGGCTAATAGTGATGAGCAGGTTTTGCATGCTTTACTTCCTCACGTATATGGTTTTGAAGTGGCATCACAGGGTGAAATTGAAAAGGTAAGAGTGGTAAGTGACAGTGTACCTATCGCCTTTGGTGGCCCAGGAAAAACCCTAACAGAACTCAAGTCTGCGTTAGCGCACAATGTTACTTTGTTTCATCTTGAAAGCCGATTACAAATGGATAGGCTAAATTGGCTTGCACAACAACAAGGTAAGGTTATTGATGTGCTGCTAAGGGTTAATCCAAGTTTTGAATTGCCAGATGCTACTTTGCAAATGGCGGGTAAAGCAACACAGTTTGGGATTGAGCAAAGTGAGCTTGAATGCATCTTAGATGAATTGTTGTTATATCCAAACTTACGTGTTATCGGATTTCACTTTCACTGTATTTCTAATAACTTACAAGAGACAACACATATTAAAGCAATTGCGAAATATATCGACACAGCAATGCTGTGGCAGCAACGATATCATTTGCAGCTAACGACCGTGAATGTGGGGGGAGGGATTGGTGTTACATATCAAAGTGAACAGCACGCGTTTAATTGGCCGGATTATTGTGAGCAATTGAGCCTATTGCTTAAGCAATACCCCATGCTCAATATTGCCATGGAGTGTGGCCGTTTTGTGAGTGCATATTGTGGTGTGTATTTAGCACAAGTGACGGATATAAAAAGCAATCATGGAGAGAACTTTGCAATCTTACGTGGTGGTAATCATCACTTCAGATTGCCTTCATCATGGCAGCATAGTCATCCATTTATTGTTATAAACCGTGCTTTGTGGCCATATCCATTTGCACGGCCAGAGCTATTAGACTCACCAGTTACGTTATGTGGTGAACTTTGCACACCAAAAGATGTGTTAGCAAAAGGGGTTAAAATAGCCCGTTTACGTGTGGGTGATATTGTTATGTTTGAAAAAGCAGGGGCGTACGGTTGGCATATTTCTCACCACGACTTTTTATCCCATCCTCACCCTGAGCGCATTTATTTATAATCGCAAAGTATGCTGAACAATTAAGGCCTCAACTACAGAGCTAGCTTGTGTGTTCAGCATTACACACTAATTAAAATTAATAAGGAAGCTGCGTTATGCCGTTAAATAAGTCTATTCACTTTTTATCACCTCAAGCGCTCAAACCCAATGAAGAAATACTCCCAGAGCGCGCTGTTTGGTTGCAGAAAAAAGTAGTCCATGAACAATTGTGGAGAGTACCTATTACAGTCGATAAAGATACGGGTTCTATCATGGATGGCCATCATCGTCATTTAGTTGCTTGCCGGTTAGGTTTAGCTAAGGTGCCATGTATTTTGCTTGATTATGATGAAGTCGAGTTTATCAGCACCCACCCTAGCAAAGCATTAACACCTCAATGTGTGATAGAACATGCCAAAGCTGGGCAGCGGCTACCACCTAAAAGCACTCGACATCGTTTTATGCGGCCTTTACCAAATTGCAATATTTCGCTCAACCTTCTTATTGATAATGGTTATCAGTTAGATTATCATGCCCTTAAAATTTGAATATAAACAATAATGCTTCTAATTATAAGGACTAAAATGCTTTTTAAAAAATCTCTGCTCTCATTCAGTGTGTCAGTGTTAATTACGGGTGTATGTCAAAATGTGTATGCAGATGACGTAGAACACATTGAAATTCGTGCACAGCGCATGGCTTCAAACCTTAATTCGATTGCTCGTAACGTATCAGTAATTGATGAACACATGCTAAGAACACAGTTTTCAAGTGCGCAGAATATTGCAGAGGTCCTTGCTAAAACAGTGCCTGGGATGGCTCCGCCCACCCCAGCATTAACTAACTTTGGCACCACATTACGCGGACGTAACGCGCTTGTGTTAATTGATGGTGTACCGATGAATACTAATCGTAATATTTCTCGTGACTTACATAACTTACACCCGGCGCAAGTTGAGCGAGTGGAGGTATTTCGAGGTGGTAATGCCCTATATGGCAGTGGTGCTACGGGTGGTGTTATTTACATTTATACCAAATTTGGCCAGCAAGCATCTGAAATTGCATCAAGTGTTGAAGTAAAAAATGGGGCATTTACCTTAGCGCAATCATTTGCAGGTCAAATTAATAATTGGCAATATCGTGTTGGTGTAAGTTATGAAAATGTTGATGGCTTTTCGGATGCCGAGGGTGACAGGTTAGCAGTGGAGCCCAGTCAAGGTGATACGTTTGACAGTGATATTTATAGCTTTGATGGCAAAGTCACTAAATCTTGGGATACACAGCAGTTCTCTTTATCTGTATTGAGTTATGTATTGGAGCAAGATACTGATTACGCTTCAGATCCAACCATTAAAATGCTTCCTTATATTAATAAAGCACAGTCTATAAAGGGCTTACAGCTTGATAAACAAAATCAGATTAATAACCTTGTTTTTAATGTTGGTTACCAAAATCAATTAACTGAGCATAATCAATTATCGGCACAGTTTTATTATCGCGACTATGATGCTCGTTTTGCTCCGTTTGATGGTCGCCCTTATGCAACGTGGAATCATTTAGCGCAAACTTATTTAGAGAGTACAAATTTGGGCGTAAAGCTCACCATTAACTCAAAGCTTGGCGATAATGTAGAGTTAGATTGGGGTGTTGACGCGCAAGATGAGCGAAGTGAAATGCCAGTCACAACGTATGATGGTCAAGTGTACGATAATAGCGGCTTTTTAGTATTTAAAGAAACCGGTGATAAAGCATTTGTACCTGAGATCAGCCATCGTACATTAGCTGCATTTGTACAAGCACGCGTTAGCATTACTGAACAGCTTGGTCTAGAAGGGGGATTAAGAGCAGAGGAAATTGACGCCAGCTTTGATGATTTCACTACTTTAGGTCAAGCTATTGCAATCTCTGGTAGTCGTTATGACTACGACTCAACGTTATACAATGTTGGCCTGACGTACGATATCAATGACAACCATACGGTGTATATTGCATTTAATGAAGGGTATGAATTGCCTGATATTGGTCTCCAGATCCGTTATGCCACAAGTCAATTTGACTTAAGCCAATCATCATTGAAACCCATTGAATCAAAGGATAAAGAGATTGGTTGGCGCGGTGAAGTCGGTGCTTTTGACTTTAGTGCGGCTTATTTTGTTTCAACATCAGACTTGGGGCGCGTGAAAAGTGAAGGTATGGGGCTGTCGGTGAGTCGTAACGAAGTTGAAATTGACGGTTTTGAAGTTACATCATCATGGGATATTAATAATACTTTGAGCGCAGAACTTAGTTACAGCAAAGCTAATGGTGATGAAAAAGCGCAAAGTGCTGAGCAATTTCAAGCAATGAATGGCTTTAGTATTGCGCCAAGTAAACTTACCGCTCAGTTGAATTACGATATTACAAGCAATTGGCATACTAACTTAACGCTAATGCAAAGTGGTGGCAAAGATTACCGTATACAAGGAAAAAATGCTTTTGGTAGAAAAGATGTGCAAAGCTACACGCTCGTGGATTTGAATTCTCAACTTGAGTTAGAGCAGGGTGCTGTCACAGTGGGAATTGAAAACCTATTTAATAATCAGTATTTTTCTGTATATAGCCAATTGCAGCGTAACGGCAATAACACCAGTTCAATTCCAGGGCGTGGCCGTACGTTTTCAATAAAGTATCGTATGGTTTGGTAACGTATTGACCATAAACTTGCATCTAGGCTGATATACGGCCTAGATAGTACACACGATTAAAACCACTGTTGTAAGCTATCTAAGCTTGGCAATAAAGGTAATGCAGCCAACTTGTGTTGCCAACTTAGTAAGATACTCATAACTTCGTCAAAATAAGGCTGTAATAAATATATTGCACCTCCAATAACTAACAATTGCATTAAGCTGGCAAGTGGTGCACTTAATGCGATGGGCTTTAACGCACTACCAAAAGAGGCTTTTAGTTCATTGTTGTTAATATCAACGCTATAACATTCATCTAATATTAAGTGCGTTAGCATACCTAGACACACACAAGCTGCTAATAACAGCGAGAACGACAAAGACTTACCTGCAACTAACGCTAAGTGCATTGTTATTAGTGAGCACATAGCGACAAACATTAAAGAATGCATTGCACCACGATGAACGGTTAAGGTCTCAAAAAGAGGTTTAACAATATATTGCAGAGCAATATATATACCCAAAGCGCTGCCCCAAAGTGTGAGTAAAGAGTCAAATTTAATCATTAATGGCAAGCCAATGGCTGCGCATAAAGAAAACACTGAAAATAAACTATTTAGGGAGCGTGATTTATCGGCATCTAGATCAGGTAATAACCCAGATAAACTGCCGATAATAAACAGCAAAAATGTATCAAATGGGGTTGCAAGCGAGGTTGCAAGAATAGTAGAGCTAAAAACGGCACTTGTGATTATGGAAGACTGAAAATGTGTATCAAAATTAGCCAATGCGAGCCTCAATATTTGTGATGTAAAAGCAGTTTGTTAGTTTTTTCTATTCTATAATAGAGAAGCAAACTTATGTATTTTTTAAATAAAATTTCAATTATAAATGGTGATATGAATTTATTAATATTCGGATAACTTAACTTGTTAATCTAGTTTTAAAGGTGTCACTTTTATGGAGTGTGAAATACCTTCTTACTATATTTTAATAATATTACAGGCTTATCATCATGAATAAATACTTAACCTCCGCATTTTTCTTGCTTGCTTCATCATCAGCCATGGCTGAATCCGTAGTGTATAGCGCAACGTCTTGCCACATTGAGAAAGGTAATGCAAAAGCCGTTTATTCTCACGCTATGATTGAAAACCGCTCGTCTGATTGGGATACAGTTCACTGTGATATTCCGGTTAGAAAAGGTAAAGATATCTTGGAAGTTGGGGTAAATATCTTTGTTTATAACAGTAATGGTAACTTTGCGACTGACTGTCGTGTAAGCTTCTATAATGAGGGGGAAACTTCTATAATCTCAAGAGGAACAACTGAAAAAGCGGTAGGTAGGACTAACTATTTGACGACTAACGACCATATTTTATCTGCTTACCCTGAAGCCGGGCGCGGTCGTTTATCATGTTCATTGTCGGGAGCTGAGCTTGGGGGTTTAGTTAGAATGACAGATTATGTGGTTACTTACTCAGAATAACAATGCTTTGCTAATGTACATGCGTTAAAAAAGAAAACATTAAAAGAAAGTGATAAGTTACTATACCTATCACTTTTGTAGTCTTTTGTTATTTAGGCTGCGCGTCAATAGACTGGCCATTAACATTAGACGATTCATCACTCATAAGATACAGATATGTACCCATCAGTTCTTCAGGGGTTTTTAACGTGTATTTATCTTCACCTGGAAAGGCTGAAGCGCGCATACTAGTGCGAGTTGCCCCTGGATTTATACAGTTAATGCGTATATTTGTTTTACCTACTTCTTGAGCCCAAGTTTGCATCATACCTTCGGTGGCAAACTTAGAAATTGCATAAGGTCCCCAAAATTCACGACCTTTACGGCCAACGCCTGATGAAGTAAATACCACCGAAGCGTGAGGGGCTTTACGTAATAGCGGAAACAGGTACTTAGTGATCATTGCTTGAGCGGTAACATTAACTTTCATAATATTTTCAAATGTCGAAACACAAAAATGCTCTAAAGGCCCTAATGAGCCCAAAATCGAGGCATTGTTGAGTAAACCGTCTAATTTTCCGAATTGCTGTTCAATCGTAGCAGCTAAATCACGATAGTTTTGCTTTGTTGCCCCTCGCATATCAAGTGGCACAATAGCGGGTTGAGGATAACCTGCGTTGACGATTTCATCGTATACACACTCTAGCTTTTTAGTTGTTTTTCCTAGTAAAATAACGGTAGCGCCGTGTTGTGCGTAGGTGAGTGCTGCCACTCTACCGATACCGTCACCAGCACCGGTTATTAAAATTGTTTTGTTTTGTAGGGCGTTTGCCGGGGCTTTATAATCGTGCATTTTTAACCTCAACTGGTAATTTTCGGGCATTTTAACACAAGTTATCGAATTTATTGTAAATATAGGTGGCGAAAGGCTACACTTTACGTTAACTTTAACTGGTCTAATGTCTTATTAAAAACACAATTACATAGTTTTAACGAATTAGAACACAATAATAATAAGATTATGTCGGAGCCTATAAAATGAAAAAAATGCTACTCTCACTCGCGGTTTCTTCAGTCCTCGTTGGCTGTGGTGGCGGTGAAACATTAGAAGATGTCAAAAAAGACTCTACCCCTGTATTACCTTTGGCAAGTGTTAAGTTTGACCCATCCAACAGTGTAATTTCAGTACCAAATGACTTACTACTTAATGGTACAAAAGATGGTACGCTTAATTTCCCTGGTGAACTTGACGAAAATGGTAATGCTGCATTAGCAAGAGCTAATTATGCCTCACCTTCGCTATCACTAGGTGCGTTGGATGGTTGGTCTACGCAAATGCCTTACGTTATCAATTTGGATGTGCCATCTGGATATGCCATTAGTGAGCAATCAGCGAGTGATCCAACTGCCGTTCGTATTTTTGAAGTGGTCATGGGGGCAGATCAAAGTGATGAACAATGCAAGCAAGTACCTGCAGGTATTGCATGCCGTGTTGTGGGTGAATTAACCAATGGATTAACTGGTGACTTTGTTTCTGCATTGAATAGTTCAAAAGATGGCATTGCTATTCAACCACTCAAACCATTTAAGGCGGGTAAAACTTATATTACGGTTTTAACTGACTCGTTAAAAATGAGCGACGGCCGTGCTGTTCAGTCTTCTTCAACTTATACCTTGTTACGCCAAGAGGCGCCGCTGGTAACAGATACGCAACTAGCGCTGCAAGCGGTTATCAAAAGTTACGAAAATGCAGTCACGTCAGAAGGTGCTCTAAGCAAAGAAAATATTATTTACACAGCCGCAGCAACAATGCAATCTGTTGGTCAGGTTGTTGGCACAATTAAAAAGTTAATGGCAGGTAGTTTAGCTTCAGGTTCAAACCCTAAGTTGGTTTTACCTGAGCAATCTATGATGACGGTATCTGACGCATTAGCTGCTGTTATTCCTGATCCAGCAACACGCGCACCATTTCAAGCTGTGCAATATATGCGTGGTAGTATTCAACTACCTATGTACTCATCTAAGCCAGCAACGAAAGACATCAGCAGTGCTGCGGATACGTATTGGCGCGCTCAGTGTGATAGTGCGGTGATGGTTCAAGGTTACAAAGCGTCTATTGGTGGCACACTACCTGCGGCTCAAGCTGACAGCAATGATGCAGCATGTGCGGCTATGTCTGGTGGCGTGCTACGTGATTTTGGTTTAGATAGTACACGTTTCTTAACAAAATATAATACTATTCCTCAAGTGCAATGGTTGGCAAATGTGCCTGTGCAAGTTACCAAACCTATCCCGCAGCTGTTAGGTATTGAAATGCCGGCAACAGGTTGGCCAGTGGTGATTTTGCAACATGGTATTACTACCACAAAAGAAGCGATGCTTGGCCTTACTCTAGCACTTAGCTCGCAAGGCTTCGCAACGGTTGCCATTGACCATCCAATGCATGGCGAGCGAGGTTTAGACATTGATGGTGATGGCATAGATGACTTTAACGCCACAGATGGTAAAGGGTCTGTATTGTCATATATGAATTTAACGTCGTTGCTGGCAGCGCGTGATAATTTACGCCAATCATCAGTAGATTTACTGGGACTTCGTTTAGGTTTGAACTTTGTTAACCCAGCAATGGGTTTAAATCCGACGCAAGTTAGTTTTGTTGGTCACTCATTAGGCTCTGTTGTTGCACCTAGTTTTATTGCTCATGCAAACTTACCACTTGACCCACAAGTAGATCCTCTATTTAAAGTACAAAGTGCTGCACTGGCAAGCGGTGGTAGCGGCATTGCTAGCTTCCTAGCTGAATCTGAAGAATTTGGTCCATTTGTTCAGGGTTCAGTGCTACTTGCAGCCAATAACTTAGCGACAAAGGCTTTTGTGACGTTTATTGCCACTGATGCTGCTTCTCAATGTTCTGTACCAGATGGCATTGAAGTTAATCCACAAAATCCTGTGTATTTATCAGCTGTTGCACCTTGTGCCTTTACGCATTATGTAGCGCACTTGAGCAGTACAGGTGATACTCAATCACTGGCTGCGATTAAAGGCATTATTCAGCAGTTTGTCTTTGCAGCACAAACAGCGCTTGATAGTGGCGACCCACTTAACTATGCATCTTTAGTGCAGGCCGTACAAACACCAATATATATGAGTGTTGTGACAGGTGGTGTTGATGGTAATAAAGCAGACACTGTTATTGCGCCAACAACAACTAACCCACTTTCGGGGAGCACACCATTGGCTCGTATGATGGGACTTCAAACTGTCTCAGAAACTCAGACTTCACAAACACCGATGAGTTATGTTGTTAACTTCAGCCAAGGTAATCATGGTTCAGTTGTAACAACTTCATTCAGAGAAAACGCTGGTGGTACAGCTCAAGGACATGCAATGGCAACGGTTGAAATGCAAACTCAGATTGTGTCTTTCTTAAAGTCACAAGGGTTATATTTACAAATTACTAACCCTGCGGTTATTGCTAATTAATTTTAATTGCTTCACTATTGAAAGCCGCTTTAAAGCGGCTTTTTTTATGATTTACAGCAATCCCAATTTTATTAGAAGTGTTTATTTGAGAGCGCGAAATGACTCATTAACTTGTGTTAAAAATCACTTGTGTTGAATAACTACATAGCGAAATTTTCACCTTGTTTCTAAAGCATTTTCTGTGACAATATCTGAGCATTTACTTAATAATAATTGGCATAATATCTCAGGAGTCAAGGTTGGCATTTTTATTTGAATACGGTTTGTTTTTAGCTAAAGCAATTACTATTGTATTGGCGGTCGGTGCAATCATTGCGCTGATTGTGGGTGCGAGTCACAAACCAAAAGGTGAGTCTGGAGAAATCGAACTTAAAGATTTATCTGAACAAATGGCAGACGCGAAAGCGCGCTTTATTGAACAATCGCTCGATAAAAAGGCACTAAAAGCGCACCGAAAAGAACAAAAGAAGCAAGATAAGAAAGAGCCTGAAGGGCGAGTTTTTGTTGTGGATTTTGCTGGCAGTATGGATGCACACGAAGTAAAAAATTTACGTAAAGAAATAAGTGCAGTTTTAAACATTGCTGATCAGAGTAAAGATCAAGTATTGGTTAATCTTGAAAGCGGTGGCGGGGTAGTACACGGTTACGGCCTTGCGGCTTCGCAACTTAATCGGGTTAAACAATATGGTTTACCTCTTACAGTTTGTATTGATAAAGTAGCTGCCAGTGGCGGTTATATGATGGCTTGTGTTGCTGATAAAATAATCGCAGCACCGTTTGCAATCGTCGGGTCAATTGGTGTAATTGCACAAATTCCTAATTTTCATAAAATCTTAAAAAAGAATGATGTTGATTTTGAGCAAATTACCTCAGGTGAATATAAACGCACATTAACCATGTTTGGCGAAAATACAGACAAAGGGCGTGAAAAGTTTAAAGCCGAAATTGAGCATACCCATGGTTTATTTAAATCATTTGTCGCTGAGCATAGGCAGCAGCTAGATATATCACAGGTGGCAACGGGTGAGCATTGGTTTGCGACACATGCGAAAACATTTAATTTAGTTGATGAAATAAATACCAGTGATGATGTTTTAATGTCTTTAGATAAAACACATCAACTCTATAAGGTCTGCTATCGTAGTAAAAAAACGCTATCTGAAAAAGTCGGTTTAGGTTTCAGTGCTGCAATAGAAAAAGTAAGTATGTCACTTTGGTCAAAGTTGAATAACGCACGCTTTTAGTTTTAAGAGATAGCAAAAGGAGATGCACTTGGTTATTTACCAAGTGCATCGTCATTACAGCGCATAAGTGCTGATAATTCGGTATACCTCGTTAATATTGTCACCTGCTTTAAATTCTTTGCTAATGGGTGTAGGGTCTGAGCCAACCCAAATTTTTAGCTCGGAATCTAAGTCAAAGTGGCCAGCGCTTTCTTTACTATATTTAGTAATTTTATTATAAGGAATGCTTAGTATTTCAACTTTTGAACCGGTTACACCTTGTTTATCAATGAGTAGCAATCGCTTATTGGAAAAAACAAACATATCACGAATTAATTGATAAGCTTTTTCAATGTGCTCGCCCTCGATTAATGTATCATTAAGTAGTTCATCGAGCTTCTCATTATCTACTTCACTGGCGTTTCCTAAAATGCCGCTCAATAGTCCCATTGTTTAATCCTTCTGGAATAGTTGATTCTCAAGAGTATGGCCGTTGACCACCTGACGATACTGCCAGTTATGCTTATAGCAGTACTTCAGTAAGTGTATATCAAATTGTTCAAAGCATGATTGGTATTCGATAATAAATTCTTTGTTTTGACTTTGAGATATGTGTAGCACACCACTGAGTTGTTTTAATAACTCTTTTGCATCTTTATACTGCTCATGCAATTGTAGTGTAATGTATTTGCTACTGCCAATTTGCTCATTGCGGTTGTGGGCACTTAAAATACCTTTATCTAAGTACAATACATGGCTGCACAAACGCTCTAGTTCAGCTAGATCATGAGAGCTTAGAATAAAGCTAACCTCATCGCTTAACGACGAAATAAGTGAGCGAATTTCTCGCGCATTTAACGGGTCTAACCCGGCGGTAGCTTCATCAAGTAAGACGATTTGTGGTTTACCCAGTAAGGCTTGAGCAATGCAAACACGTTTTCTCATTCCATGAGATAACTCGTTAATTTGTGAATGATGGTTATCGCTCAGACCAACCAGCTCGAGTACACGGGTTGTATCTTTTAGTGCTTCAACTTTGTTTAACCCTTGCAGAGCACCGTAAAAACATAGCTGCTTTTGAATTGAAAACCGAGGGTCTAACATCGCATCTTGTGGTAGCGCGGTTAATTTTCCAAATAAGCTAGGATGGCCAAGTGGCTTATCTAAAATCTTTACCGAACCGGAGTCTGGCTTTAAATAACCACATAAGACACTAAAGAGGGTCGTCTTTCCAGCACCGTTGGGTCCGACTAATGCCGTTGTACTGCCAGAGTCAATAGTAAAGCTGACATTACTGAGCGCTTGTTTATTGACAAATGATTTTGAGAGTTGATTTACTTCAATTAAAGTACTCATATCGCACGACTCCTAAATACAGCGATGCCCGTTATGAGTAAAGCGCCAGTTTGTAAGAAAGGAATAACCCAAAGAGTTAAAGAAACCGAGTCTTGAGATGCAATGTCAAGTAACTGAACGCCTGGGAAAACATAAAACAATAATTCAAGAAATGGTAAGTAGCCAGTTATAAAAGAAAGTAGCGCATTACCTAATGTGAATAATAATATTGCAAGCACAATGGATAGACGAGACGAATGGCAAATTAGATTTAGCAATGCCATCAGGGCTATAAATGGCATGACGACAATACTTAACTGTAAAATAAGCACGAGAGTAAGTGATAAGCCAGAAAATGTTAAATCAGGGTTGCGATAGCTCATAACACTGAGGGCTGCAAGTGCTGTTAATGTTATCAAGCTGATCAAAATAATAAGTTGGCCTAAAAAGCGGCCACATAATATTTCATCTCTGGTACAACGCAGGCTTAAAAATCTCAGTGTACCACGTTGCCTGTCACCGACCGTTTGATCTGAACAGATAAATAAAGCAAAAAGTGGGAAGCTATATATAGCAATAAGCCAATATATAGCAAGTTCTGCTTGAGGCCAGCTGATGAGTTTTTTTAATCCAATGTTACCCGCAAGTTCTTGTGCTAAATCAGAAAATTGTGGGCTACTCAAAAATGGAACAGCATGGCCAATGGGGTAGTGCAAAATCATTAACCAGACCATAACAAAAGCTGCTAATGCTAGTAAACCACGTTTTGTGGCGAAGAGGCGAGTCAGTTCAAAAAGAGCTAACTGCCACACTCTGTGTATATTCATAAGGTCTCCTTTGAATACACAATAACGTGTATAAAGCAGGATATAAACTGTAAATATGTTTCAGAGTATGGCAGTTTGTTACATTTAGAGTATTAGCACATTACCAGCCACATTGACGGCTTTTGTTTTGCTCGTCTAAATAAGCTTGTAATGGCGCAAAGTAATCTAAAATGGCGGTTGCATCCATTTGCTGTTTACCTGTTACTTTTTCAAGCGCTTCTTGCCAAGGGCGGCTACTTCCCATCTCTAGCATGGCATTAAGCTCTTCACCCGCTTTTTTAGAGTTATAGATTGAACAGCGGTGAATTGCTTCTTTATTGCCTGCGGTTTCACACAATGAACGATGGAAGTCAAATTGTAGAATATGTGCTAAAAAGTAACGAGTATAAGGGACATTACCTGGCACATGATATTTTGCGCCCGCATCAAAGTCAGCTTCTGTACGCTTGATTGGTGCTTGAACACCTTGATACTTCTCTCTCAAATCCCACCATGCTTGGTTATATTGCTCAGGAGAAATTTCACCAGAGAATACTTTCCAGCGCCATTGGTCAACGAGCAGGCCAAATGGAATAAACGCAACTTTATCCAAAGCCATTCGCATTAATAAGCCAATGTCTTTTGACTCATCAGGCACTTGATCAAGTAAACCAATTTTCTTTAAATAGCCGGGCGTTACTGATAGTGCAACAGTGTCACCAATCGCTTCGTGAAAACCGTCGTTGGCACTGTCTTGATAGAAAATAGGCTGAGTTTTGTAAGCACGTTGATAAAAGTTATGACCTAACTCATGGTGAATTGTAGAAAATTCTTCGCCTGTACGCTGAATGCACATTTTGATGCGAATATCATCTTGGTTATCTAAGTTCCAAGCTGATGCATGACATTGTACATCACGATCTTGTGGTTTTAGGAATAATGAGCGTTGATAGAACGTTTCAGGCAATGGCGCGAAACCCATTGAAGTGAAGAACTTTTCAGCTCCTCTAACCATATCCATTTCGGAGTAGTTATTTTTTTCAAGTAACTCAGTAACATCATAACCAGGGTCTGCATTTTCAGGAGCAACAACATCATAAATATTGCCCCATTGTTGTGCCCACATATTACCTAGCAGGTGCGCTGGAATAGCTTTATCTTGTGGCACCTTATCTTCACCGTATTTCTCACCAAGTTTTGCTCGTACATGACAATGAAGTGAATTGTAAAGTGGCTTAACTTGACCCCAGAGTCGGTCTAGCTCTTTGGCAAAGTCATCTGCTGGCATATCATATTTACTACGCCACATAGCACCAGTGTCTTTATAACCTAGCTCTTTAGCACCTTCATTTGCTAGAACGACTTGTTCTTTAAATAAAGGGCGCATTGGCTTTGAAGTCTGGCGCCAACCTTGCCAAGTATCAAGAAGCTCATCGTAGTCACGGCTAGTCGCCATTTTACTCGTTAATTCACCTAAGCTTTGGCAGTTTTTACCATCTTTACAGTATTTTCCTTTGGCATATAGGCCATCAAGTTCAGCAAGTAAGGCAGCGAGCTGCGCAGATTTTTCAGCATCTTGTGGCGCAGCCATAGTTAAAGATAGCTTAAGTTTATCCATTTTTCTGCGCGTATCTTCGCTAAGCTCTAACTCATCAAAGCGAGCAGCTTCACTGGCTAAGCGTACTACGGTATCCGTTGCTTCTTGACCAACACTAGCAGCCAGTGCTGCGGTATCTTCGGTTACAAAATTGGCATAGATCCACTGTGCTCTATTGCCACGAATACTTAAATTTTCCAGGTTTTTTTGCGCATTCGTTAGAAACTGTTCGGCATCTTGTTTTGTAGGAGCCTGACTTATTGTAGCAGAAGTAGCATTACAACCTGATAAGGATAGGGCAGAGGCAACGATGCATGCACCTAAGCTTAGTTTAAATATCGGTTTCATTTAATTATCACTTGTTGTTATATGTGCGCGGGATAATAACAGTGCACATGTTAGGGGACAAATATTGTTAGACCAATCACGTATATAAATTGAGTTTATGTGATTTTTAAGCATACTTAAAATGTTACCAACTGGAGGCCTGTATGAGCATTATTGTGTTAGTTATCGTTTTAATTTGTATTGTTTTTTTAATACAGTCAATCCGTTATAGACTAATTACGCTACCTGTTATGCGTTATTTTAAACGCGCCCTGCCAAAGTTAACTCAAACAGAGCAAGAAGCAATGGAAGCGGGAGACACTTGGTGGGATTCGCAGTTATTTTCGGGGCGGCCTGATTGGCAGAAGTGGCATCAAATAGATACCCCGAAACTCAATGATGAAGAGCGCTCATTTATAGAAAGTGAGTTAGAAACATTGCTATCAATGCTTGATGAGCAACAAATCAGGCATAGTAAAGATTTACCAGAATCTGTTTGGACATACTTAAAAGAAAACGGTTTTTTTGCTTTTATCATCCCAAAAAAATTTGGCGGTAGGGAGTTTAGCGCACAAGCTAATTCTACGATAGTCGCAAAAATTGCAAGCAAAAGCTTATCAACGGCCGTGACTGTTATGGTACCTAATAGTTTAGGGCCTGCTGAGTTGTTACTACATTATGGTACACCAGAGCAACAGCAGAATTGGTTACCAAAGCTTGCCTCTGGTGATGCATTGCCATGTTTTGCTTTGACAGCCCTTGAGGCGGGGTCTGATGCTGGCGCTATTAGCGACTTTGGAGTGATATGTAAAAAAGCCTATAAGGGTAAGGAAGTATTAGGTATAGAGCTTACATGGTCAAAGCGTTATATCACATTGGCACCAGTGGCAAATGTACTTGGCTTAGCATTTAAAGCCTATGACCCTGATTGTTTACTTGGTAATAAGCAAGCTCTGGGTATTACCTGTGCGCTTATTCCTACAAGTCACGAAGGTGTTAAAACAGGACCAAGGCATAACCCGCTTGATCAGGGGTTTATGAATGGTACTACGCAAGGCAAGCAAGTGTTCATTCCGTTAGAGTGGGTTATTGGAGGTCAGGCAGGGATAGGTAAAGGTTGGCGTATGTTAGTGTCGTGTTTAAGTGCGGGACGAGGAATTTCTCTACCTGCACTTAGTGCTGGTACGGCACATTTGTGTACGCGAACAACCTCTGCTTATAGCCAAATAAGAGAGCAATTTGGTCATCCTATTGCCGAGTTTGAAGGTGTACAAGAGAGCTTAGCGCGCATTGTGGGCTTCACTTACAGCATTGAAGCGTGTCGGCAAACCACCGCACAAGCCATTGATATGAATAAAAGCCCTGCAGTTATTACTGCTATCGCCAAGTATCATTTAACAGAAATGTCGCGCATTGTTATGAATGATGCTTTAGATATTCATGGTGGTAAAGGTATTCAAAAGGGGCCTAATAATTACTTAGCAAACAACTATACAGGGATTCCAATTTCCATCACGGTTGAGGGGGCTAATATTTTGACACGCAACCTGATGATTTTTGGACAAGGTGCCACGCGATGCCATCCTTATATTTTTAAAGAAATAAAACTCATTCAACAAAGCGAAGGCACGGCGTGTGTTCGAGACTTTGATAAATTATTAATGGCGCATATTCAGCATACCTCAATTAACATTATTAAGATGGTATGGTTAGGGCTATCAAGAGGCCATGGTATACCTGCTGGTATTTCTGGTCCAACACAAGTGTATTATAAAAAGCTCAATTGGCTCAGTGTCTGTCTTAGTGTGTGCGCTGATGTCGCCATGCTCAAATTGGGAGGTGAACTTAAGCGCAAAGAAATGCTTTCTGCTCGATTAGGTGATGTGCTTAGCCATTTATATCTAGCCTCATGTGTATTAAAAAAATATGAGCATGATGGCCGGCAGCAAGGTGATATGAAAGCGGTGAATTATGCCATTGCATATCACTTAAAAGCGGGTTTTGATGCATTGAATGACTTTATAGATAATTTCACCAATAGATTTTTAGCGCAAATAATGAAGCGGGCTTGTTATATGTTTGGGCATGGTGCTAAGGGACCATCAGATTACATGGTAACTGATTTGAGCAAAAGCACATTAAATGATAAAAGCGCCCGAGAACGCGTAAGCCATTTATGTTCGTTACAATCAAATAGTGCCGTGGCGTTAGTTGAACAAGCATATCTTGAATATAAAGCGACATTGCCTATTCGTATTAAATTTAGTCAATGGCAAAAAAATGATAAAGGATATTGCTACGATAAAACATTTACAGATCTAGTTAGGCTGGCGCAGAGTGAACAAATATTGACGGATGAGGAGGCAAAATCGCTGATAAATGCGCATGAAGCTTGTTTAAAAGCGATTGCAGTCGATATTTTTGAATAATGATTTATCTGGCAAATGGATCTGGGTTGATTTTATCGATATACCATTTGCCTTTTTTTCTTAGCATTTGCACGCTGCGCATGTCATCGACCTTATCTCCGTTAAAGGAGCCAGTAAATACTAAGTTTATTTTTGCTTTGTCACCATATTGCTCACGCAAGCTTGCATTAGTCATATCAATTTCAATGGTAACTTCATCGAACTGCATATTCACTAAATTACGCGCAAATTGTGATGCTGTTCCATATGAACGCATGATTCTCGCTAATCGAGGGGTTGCATGTTCAAGCGCCATATTTATATTATTCTTATTATACAAAGCATCGAAATAAATTGTTGCGGTAACGCCAGGGTTACTTTCATCACCTTTAGGCATATCGCTGTCACCACAGCCTACTAAAAATAAAACAAATGTTACTAGAATTGTTTGTATGAGTTTCATAATAAATTGAGAATGGTTCTAGATTTCTTAAGTCTGTAATTAAATGAGTAATAAGTAAAGGCAGGAATGCGGCTGAGATAAAAAAAGCTCGTTTTTCAACGAGCTTTTTGGTTGGGAAGATACAAATTTAAACTTGTTTTGTTACAGCTGGCGTGTGGTCTGCTTTTTTAAACCATTTTTTAAAGAGTGCTTTAATATCTTCTAGTACAACATATTGACATGGTATGAGTACGAGCGTGATCACAGTGGCGAATAAGACGCCAAATGCGAGCGATACAGCCATTGGTATAACAATTTGAGCTTGTAAGCTTGTTTCTGTAATGATCGGAACCAACCCCATGAAGGTAGTTAAAGAGGTTAATAATATTGCTCTAAAGCGCATACATCCGGCATCAACAACTGCTTGTTTGATTGTTCTACCTTGCTCTCGCGCTTTGTTGACAAAATCAACCATCACTAATGAGTCATTAACTACAACACCTGCTACAGCTATAATTCCAAAAAAAGACAAGCTGCTCATGGTGATCCCCATTACCATATGACCAATCACAGCACCAACTACACCAAATGGGATCACAGACATAATAAGAAGAGGCTGAGAGTATGAGCGAAGTGGGATTGCCAATAGTGCGAAGATAATCATCATTGAAAGTGCGAAGTCTCTGACTTGCTCAGCCACACTGTTCATTTCTTCTTGAATACGGCCTGCAACACTGCTGGTTACGCCAGGATAATTTTTTAATAAAGAAGGTAAGTATTCATCGCGTATCTCTTCAGCAATTTTAAAAGGTTCAGCTTGATTGGTATCCACTGATGCCCAAACGTTTACAGTACGCTTTGCATTCTCACGACGAATTCGGTTTACACCATCAACTAGCTTCACATTCGCAATTTCAATTAAAGGCACTTCAGCACCAGATGGGCTGATAATACGCACATCTTGAATATCACTAATTGAGTTGCGAGCTTCTTTTGGATAGCGGATCATCACTTTAATTTCTTCACCATCTCGTAAGATTCTTTGTGCCTCTAAGCCGTAGTAGCTAAAGTTAACTTGAGAGGCAACATCAGATAAAGTGAGGCCCATGCTGTAAGCTAAAGGTTTAAGTTCAAGTTGAACTTCATCCGTTGAGCTTTGCATCGAGTCATTTACATCGCCGACGCCCTCAATAGTATTGAGTTTCTCTCTTAATAAGTTTGCGACTTCTTGAAGTTGATCTTTGTTTTTACCTTCTAAGCGGAAATTAATGTCTCCATCATCTCGTCCACCATTACCAATACTATCTTGAATATTAAGTGTTTTAACGCCAGGCAATGGTGGCATCTGCTCTCGCCACATGGCACTTAGCGCAAAAGTATCAACAGGTCTTAAATCCGGCTCGACTAAAATAGCCATAATATTAGCATTCGTGCGGCCTCGTAAGCTCACTGACAAATCACGGATCATGCCAGTGCCATAGGTCGCTTCAATTTGCTTATCAACCTCTAAAATGAGTGCTTCCACTTTTTGTACGGTTTGAAGTGTCGCCGACTCTGATGATGATAAGTTCATTTCAATACTGATTTGTGGAAAATCATGTGGAATTTTCGGATTAGCAACAAACTTAATGAAACCACCGGCAAACATTCCACCAGCAACAATTATAATGGTTAGAAAGCTGATAATAACGGTATAGCGATAGTGGATGCATCGCTCAATAAATGGACGATACATCTTATCGATAAAATGTTTTAAACCACCATCAAGTGACGCACGCAAACGGTGGAATGGGTTTTTAGGGTTGCTCGGTTTGTTTTTCATGGCAGCTAAGTGAGCTGGCAAGATTAGTTTTGATTCGATTAAAGAGAAAATCAAACACAGAATAATTACTCCGCCGATGGCTTTAGAAAATGCAGCAGCGGGGCCTGTTGCAAATGTTTGTGGCAAGAACGCGGCAATAGTTGTCAGTACACCAAAGGTTGCTGGGATAGCAACACGCTTAACACCTCGAACCACATTATCTAATGTGTGGCCATGCTTTTCAATTTCACAGTGCACGGACTCGCCGACCACAATGGCATCATCAACGACTATTCCTAGAACCAAAATAAAGGCAAAAAGAGATGCTAGGTTAATAGTGATATCTAATGTGCCTATTGGCATAAGTAAAAATGCACCTAGAAAAGAAACTGGTAAGCCCATCATTACCCAAAAAGCTAATCTAACGCGTAAAAATAATGCCAGCATTAACATGACCAAAATACCACCTAAAATCATGTTTTCTATCATCATGTTGAGGCGACCATTGAGGTAGTATGTTAGGTCAATAAATGGCTCGATATTAACGCCAGTAGGTAACGTTTTTGAACGTTGCGCAAGGTAGTTATTAATGGTATTTGCAACGACGGTAATATCTTGATCTTTGGATGCTTGAATTTCAAAAGTGAGTGAGTTTTTACCATTGTATTTAGAGTACTGTAGTCCTTCTTCAAAGCCATCATGGATAATTGCTACATCACCTAAACTAACTTGCGCACCATCTTCAAGCGTTATCAGAGGGAGGTTTGCGAACTCATTGCCACGGTATGCTTGATTTTCAACACGCATTGAAATGTAGCCATTATCAGAGCGAATTTGACCTGCAGACATATTCGCAGAAAAAGACTGCACAGCTTGTGAAATATCTCTAAAGCTTAAACCATATTCTCTTAATTTATCTGGGCTTACTTCGATGCCAATTTCATAGTTTAGGCCACTATAAAATTGCACCAAATTAATACCTGGCAGAGCCAGCATCTCGTCATGAATAGTGTTACCGAGCTCTTTTAGTTGCGCATTATTTAAATCACCATATAAAGACAGCCACATTACTTCTTGGGTTGCCTTGTCATAGCTGACTATTGGGCGCTCCATACCAACAGGAAAACTAGGTACAGAGTCAACTTGCATTTTAACTTCGTCTAATACCAAAAGAGGGTCGTAGTGATCTTCCACTTCAATCCAGGTTTGTGAAAAGCCACGGTTGGAATAGGTGATCATTCGTTTGATCCCTTCAAGCCCTTCCATGGCTTCTTCGACCTTAATTGTGATGCCTTCTTCTACTTCTTGTGGTGCAGCCCCAGGATATATGGCTTGTACACTTAACCAGTGACTTTCATATTGTGGAAACATCTGTTTTCTGATTGAAAAAGACGTTAGTAACCCACCTACGAGAATAAATATCATGAGTAAATTTGCGGCAACTGGGTTGCGTGCAAACCACGCAATAATGCCTTTTTCAGTTAGATTACTCATGATCTACTCCTCTTTCAATGCAAGCTGAGTATCAGTCACCGACTCGGTACCATCATTTAATTTAAGTTGCATGCCTTCAGTAGGGTACTCAAGCGCTGAGGTTATTAGTTGCGCGCCATTGTTAATACCCGCATCTACAATGGAATAGCCATTATATTCTCTTATTATGTTGAGCGTTTTAAAGCTTAATGTGTGGTCATCGTTAATAATGGACACTTGACCATTTTTAACCAGGTACTGAGGAATTGATGCTGCATTATCAATGGTTTTGCCATCGATTGTGGCATTTAGGTAAGCCCCAAAGCGAAGTGGTGTTCTATCACTTTCATAGGGTCTTTTTACCTGAGCAACGAGGTAGGTCATACGGCTGCGTTGGTCAATAACCCCTTCGCTGCGAACAATCGTTCCTTGCCACTTTGCTGGTTTACCTTCAACTTGGGCGGTGAGTGTTACGTTTGCATTAATTCCTCCATTAACAAGGTATTGCAACTCATTATCGGCGACAGGTAAGCGTATTTCGGCAACTGATGTTGCGTTAAGCATACCAAATGTACTACCAGGATTGACAACACTCCCTAGGCTTAAATCTCTACTGGCAATAATTGCATCGTAAGGGGCTTTAATGTAAGTGCGTTCTAAGTTGCGTTTTGCTCTTTTTACACTCGCTTGTGCAGCGCGAAAACTTGCAAGTTTCTCTGCTAATTGTGGTTTGCGCAAGTACAACTCGGATGGAATTGTTGCGCTGGCATTATCTTTAATGCGCTGCCACTCAGTCTTTGCAACGTGCGCTTGTGCTTGTTCTATTTCAAGTGCAGAGCTTGCTTGTGCAAGGCTTGCTTGTGCTTCAATTAAAGCGGCTTCATAGTCGTTCGGATCGATACGGGCAAGTATATCCCCTTGATTTACAAACCCACCCTTTACAAATGCATCAGACACAGCAATCACTTGACCGCTTACTTGGGCGACAAGCTCAGTGTTGTATTTTGGTTTGACCAGTCCATATGAATCTACATTGAGTTGCATCGGCGCAACGAGTATAGGTTTGGTTTCGACAAGGGGGTGAATTACTTGTTCGGGTTTTTGTTCAGGAGGTTGCTTCATTGCTGAGAATGCGACTGCTATGCCTATGCCTCCGACTAATACCGCAAGGGGTAATAATATTTGTTTTTTACTAGCCACGTTATCTTCCTTCCAACTGTTGATGTTGTTGGTATCAAGCTTTTGTTGATACCGATACAAGGATAATAAACGATAAGATATGTCTAGTTGTTTATTTAGGTTCTAAAGTTGTAACAAAGCATTACATATGAGGCTTTTTGCAATACTTTCAGGTATAAATATAGAAAAGGCCCATCATGGGCCTTTAAAAATATAAAATAAAGAGCTTACATGACGCGCATGCCTGGTTCAGAACCATCATCTGGATTTAAAATATAAATTTCTTTGCCGCCTGGGCCTGCTGCTAAAACCATACCTTCTGACATACCAAAGCGCATTTTTCGTGGCTTTAAGTTAGCGACCATTACAGTCAGCTTACCTTCAATCTCCTCAGGAGAGTATGCTGATTTTATGCCTGCAAATACTTGGCGAGTTTCACCACCTAAATCAAGTGTGAGTTTAAGTAACTTTTCTGCGCCTTCGACATGTTCAGCTTTGGCTATTTTAGCGACGCGTAAGTCTACTTTGGCAAAGTCATTAAACTCAATCTCTTCGCAAATAGGTTCTTTAGCAAGTGGGCTATTTGGGTCAAGTTTAGGTTTGTTGCTGGCTTCCAAGCTTTCTTTAGATTCATCTAGCATCAGGTTTACCTTATCCATATCAACACGTTGCATGAGTGCTTTAAATTTGTTGATACTATGCCCAGTAAGTACATCTTGCGTACTATCCCAAGTTAATTCAGTATTCAAAAATTGCTCTACATTGGCAGCCATGGCAGGTAAAACAGGTTTTAAATAGGTCATTAATATTTTGAACATATTCAGACCAGCAGAACACACATCATGCGCTTGTGCTTGCGTTTGCTCATCTTTAATTAATACCCATGGTGCCTGTGCATCAATAAACTGGTTTGCTTTATCAGCAAGGGTCATAATTTCACGAATGGCTCTGCTGTAATCACGTTGTTCATAATATTGCGCAATGCCCTCAGAGGCGTCTTTAAACTGCGCAATAAGCTCTGGTTCAAGCACATTATCACTCATTTTGCCGTCAAATTTTTTGCTAATAAAACCGGCACAGCGTGATGCAATGTTGACAACTTTACCGACTAAATCCGAGTTAACACGTTGCGCAAAATCGTCTAAATTTAGATCTAAGTCGGTAATGCCGCTATTTAATTTGGCCCCAAAGTAATACCTTAAAAACTCTGGGTCTAAATGTTCTAAGTAGGTACGCGCCTTGATAAAGGTTCCTTTGGACTTAGACATCTTTGCGCCATTAACTGTTACAAAGCCATGTGCATAGACATTTGTTGGCTTACGGAACTGCGCACCCTCTAACATGGCAGGCCAAAATAGGCTGTGGAAGTAGATAATATCTTTACCAATGAAATGATAGAGTTCTGTGTTAGCGCCCTCAGCCCAGAACTCATCAAAATCTAGGCCTTTTTTATCACAGAGATTTTTAAAACTTGCCATGTAACCGATTGGTGCATCGAGCCAAACGTAGAAGTATTTACCAGGAGCGCCTGGAATTTCAAAGCCAAAGTAGGGAGCATCACGGCTAATGTCCCACTGCTGCAGGCCATCAGCAAACCATTCTTCAAGTTTATTTGCCATCTCTGATTGTAAGGAACCAGAGTGTAACCACTCTTTTAACATGCCCTCAAAAGCGGGCAAGTCAAAAAAGTAATGCTCAGAGTCTTTTAATACAGGTGTTGCCCCTGACATAACTGAACGTGGTTTTTTTAACTCAGTAGGGCTATAGGTTGCCCCACAAGCGTCACAGCTGTCACCATTTTGATCCTGTGCATCACACGTTGGACAAGTACCTGTTACGAAACGATCTGGTAGGAAAATGCTTTTTTCAGGGTCAAAAAGCTGAGAAATCGTACGCTTTTTAATATGACCTTTTTGATCTAAACGCTTATAAATAAGCGCGCTTAGTTCACGGTTTTCTTCACTGTGAGTACTATGATAGTTATCAAATTCAATATTAAAATCTGCAAAGTCGCGTTGGCGCTCAATACTGACATTTTTAACCATTTCTTCAGGGCTGATCCCTTGCTTTTGTGCATTAAGCATAATGGGCGTGCCGTGTGCATCATCTGCGCACACATAATAGGTTTCATGGCCGCGTAATTTTTGAAAGCGAGACCAAATGTCTGTTTGAATATATTCTAACATGTGACCAAGGTGCGTAGGTCCGTTTGCATAAGGTAATGCACTGGTGATGAGAATTTTTCTCTTCGTCATAACTGTTCCAAGATTGTCGCGTGACTGCGTTCAATTATCAGCCAAACCGCAAAGTTTAAGCCATCACTTGCCATTTTAGTGACATGTATCGCATTAATAGACTGGTTTTAATGGGTTGAATGTTACATAATTCCGTGGCCTTTTTCATCACTAGAGTGCGTTTTATTTCTATGTTTGGCCTCAATAAACTTTTTAAAAAAGACAATCAATTAGAACAACAGATTTTTAGCGAGTTGGCAGCGTATAAAAGTAGCGTATTTCCATTAGGTATTGAGTCAAGCTGGGTGGAGAAAATTGACATTCAGGGTTCAGAAGTAAAAATGTCGTTGAATCTGCCATTTGCGGCATCTGGAACTGCTGTTCTTTTAGGGCAAATGCTATCGTCAAAACTTGATAAAAGCATAAAGGTCGTTGTTGACTGTGCGTTGCCAAAAACCTATAAATTCAAAAAAATCAAACATATTATTTTAATTGCTTCGGGTAAAGGTGGGGTTGGTAAGTCAACAACAGCAGTAAACTTAGCGCGAGCTTTGCAAGCTCAAGGTGGCAAAGTGGGTGTGCTCGATGCTGACATATATGGGCCTTCTATTCCTTCATTGTTTTCAGTTATGGATGAAAAACCGACAACGCAAGATAACCAAACGCTAAATCCAATCAGCAAAGATGGAATTAAGGTACAATCAATTGGTTTTTTAGTTTCTCCACAAGATGCCACCGTTTGGCGTGGCCCAATGGCATCTGGCGCACTTAACCAGTTGCTGAACGAAACTCAATGGGGTGAACTTGACTATTTAATTGTAGATATGCCACCGGGCACGGGTGATATTCAATTAACAATGACACAAAAAGTACCAGCCAGTGGCGCGTTGATTGTGACAACCCCGCAAGACTTGGCATTGCTTGATGCACAAAAAGGCATCGCCATGTTCAACAAGGTTAACTTACCTATTTTGGGGTTAATTGAAAATATGAGCCATTTTGTATGCACGCATTGTGGTGAAAAAAATCATGTGTTTGGCAAACACGGTGGCGAACAGTTAGCACTTCGACATGCTGTACCATTGTTGGCCGCGATACCGCTTAACATGGAGATCAGAGAGACGTCTGAACTTGGAGGTTGCCTATCCGTTAAGCATGCAAATATTTTTGAACATTACGCAGCATGCGCTCAAACACTCAGCAGCATGCTCTATTATCAAACGCTGTCGGCCCCAACTGTCGATATCGTCATTACGGATGACTGATTAATGAGATTATCAGATAAACATATAAAGCAAGCAGTTGCAGAACAAAAAATCATTATCGAGCCTGCGCCAAGTGAAGACATGATCTCTGGTATTACAGTTGACTTAAGACTGGGTAATAAGTTTCGTGTATTTCAAGACTATGGTGCGCCCTACGTGGATTTAAGTGGACCTAAAGATCAGCTTAATGCGGCAATGGAGTCGATTATGAGTGACGAAATTGTACTTGAAGATGGACAAGCGTTTTTCTTACATCCTGGTCAATTAGCCTTAGCGATGACTTATGAATCGGTGACATTACCTGCAGATTTAGTTGGTTAGATGGACGCTCATCATTAGCACGGTTAGGGCTTATGGTGCATGTAACAGCACATCGAATTGACCCTGGTTGGGCGGGCAATATCGTCCTTGAATTTTATAATTCGGGTAAATTACCTTTGGCTTTAAGACCAAAAATGAAAATAGGGGCGTTGAGCTTTGAAACGATGACCAGTGCTGCTGATAACCCTTATAACATCCGTAAAGATGCAAAATATAAAGGCCAGAATAGTGCGGTTGCCAGTCGTATCAGTGCCGACAATAACAACAATTAATTACCGCTTTTAACAGGCGGTGGATTTTAGGTGTACCGACATGCACCGCCTCTTTATTATTTATTTGCTCGCATTAACCCAGAAAACTTCCATACTAACTAATAGTCATGCGTAAACACATGATGCGTTTTTAAAGGAGTTAAGATGGGTATTAATAAAACCTTTCTGGTGTTTATGCTTTATCTAACCGTGATAGTTAGTTGTGGCTCTTTGGCTTCACCAGTTTCTTACTATAATGATTTAAGCAACCAACAGCCGATCGAAGATATTTTACAAAGACAAAGTGAATTTGTAGCACTTGATAAGCAATCTTCTATCGCACCCAAGTTAGTATCAACCTGGCTTAGAGTCGAGACCTCACAATTGAATTTGTCTGGTTCAAGTTATGTGCTTTATATAGAAAAGCCAATTAATAGCTTGGTTGAATTTTATCGAGTTTTACGGGGCAATGTCGAAGAGCGAGTAACAATCCCCCCAAATAATGCTTCTTACTCTCGTCTACAAAGTATTTCTCCCCATATTATGTTTGCGCCTGCCGTGCAAAACTCACTGGTATATATTCATATTCGTTCTCCCTATACAGTGAAGTTTAATTACTTCGTGACGTCACAAGCCAACTTCAAAAAGCAAAATCAGTCGAAATTATTTTGGTATGGTATTGAACTTGGGTTGCTATACTTTATCGCTTTATTATTAGCGGGTATGGCGTTAATAACTAAGCGTAAACACTTGGCTTTACTTGGTATTTATATAAGCTTTTTAGCTATACAATGTAGTGTTAACAATGGCAGCATTTATTTTTATTTGCCGCTTGAAATGGGTAAATCAATCGCTTCTTTAAATGGCAGCTGGCTCATTTTGGCCTGTGCTATGTGCTTGGTGTACCATAAATCATGTTTTCCGTCGATGAAAGACAATAAAGAGCTTTCATACTTAGTTTGGGTCACAACTGGGGGGCTCGTTGTAGGCGCTGCAATATTGTTTGGTATGGGGACTGCCTTATCAAACCAATTTCAAGCTTTAGCTTGCCTGGTCACTGCAGCGGTATTAATTGCAGTTTACTATCAATGTCGAACAGAGGTAACCACAGATATTTGGCTAATGGCGGGCGCTTGGTTGCCTATGTTGGCACTTGGCTTCGTGTGGGTAAGTATGCAATTAGGTATTATTACCAACGGTCAGATGCTTGAAGTGAGTAAATTAGCAATTGTGATGCATATCCTACTACTTATGTTCAATATATTTGTTAACGATAAAAAACTTAAAGAGCGAGTACTATTTTATAGTTTACATGACCCAGATACAGGGCTTTCAAATCGTTATGCTTTGAATCAATATTTAACGCATTTAGTGCATGCTAATACGCATCATACTTTGTTGTTATTTAGACCTTTAGTTATCCACTCAATACGATTAAATTTGGGCCTTGAACATGCAAATAAGCATTTGAATGAGCTTTTTAGCAAATTGCATTTGCAGTTGGATACCTATGGCACCTTAACGCTAAGAGATCAAAAGGCCCATAATACAGAAATATTCCGCTTAGATGACTGTACTTTTGGTATTACTTTGCTTGGTAAGCTGTCATTAAGCCAAATAGAGCAATATGTGTGTATTTTATCAAGCGTGTTTGAAGAAGGGATCGACTATAAAGGTATTCGATTGGTTGATGAAATTGAAGTGGGTGTTGCTCACTATCCCTTGCATGCAAAGACTGCTGAAGGACTCGTTCAAAAAGCAATGTTAGCGCTAGCCACCAAATCGGATCATAGTGAGCGTTGGCAAATATTTGATCTGGCTAATTCTGTGATATCTGAGCGTCGAATGCAGTTATCATCTGCACTTAAGGATGCAATTGAGAATGATAGCTTCAACTTGTATCTTCAGCCGCAAATAAATTTATCAACTGGGAAAGTGTATGGCTGCGAAGGTTTATTAAGGTGGTTTCACCCTAAATTAGGACAAATACCGCCTGATGAATTTATTCCTATTGCTGAATCATCAGGGCTAATTCACTCTTTAACTGAATTAGTATTGGAAAAAGGGTTAAATTACCAAAAACAGCTGGTTGAACAGTATCCAGGGCATGTTTTATCGCTTAACATTTCAGGAAAAGATCTCGCAAAAAAAGAACTGTTGGTACATTTAATAACTTTGGTGAATCAACTGAATTTAAATCCGTCACAAATTGTGATTGAAATTACAGAGTCAGTCACAATCGCCAATGAAATATACTTGAAAAACATATTAGATGATTATCGTAGTGTAGGCGTAAAATTAGCGCTCGATGACTTCGGAACAGGTTATTCCTCGTTAGCTTACTTAAGTCGCTTAGGGTTTGATGAATTAAAAATTGATAAGCAGTTTGTTATGGATATAGAAACTTCTAAAAGTAATCAGACCATCACTAAAGCAATGTCAGATTTGGCGCATAGTTTGGGTCTAAGGGTGGTTGCTGAAGGTATTGAAAGTGAGCAAAGCTACACGCGTTTACAGCATTATGGCTGCGATTATGGACAAGGTTATTTTATATCGAAACCATTGGCATTTGAGGACTATTTGAAGTGGTTGTATAAGGTTAGTCACAGTGACGATGTAAAGCAGTACCTAGCTTACTGAAGTAGTGAAAGATGATGTCTGATAGGGTGATTATATTATCTAAACATGGGAATCCTCCTTGTTTTTGTAGTTTGCTGTTTTTTACTCCGCTTACGAGATACTCATTGAGTATTTTTGGATTGTGGCTTATGCATGCTTCAAAAGCGCGGGCGCTCATTTCTTGTGGACGGCTAAAATAGAGTAAATTGTATTGCATATCAAGTGCTTTAGCTTGTTGAAAAAATCGGCTGGGTTGATCAGTATTGTCACTTAAAAATAGTTGCTTAAAAAATTGATCTAATAATAAATTAAGTGGGTGGCGGTAAGTGACATTACACTGTAGCCATAGGCTAGATGCAAATGATAGGGGTGTTGTACTGGCAAATAGTTTTTTACAAATATAGTGGTCAAATGCATGCCACCACTCATGCGCCAGAGCACCAGCTCCGGCATTTTTTGCCAGCGCTAGGGTTCTTGCTGCTGCATCATAATGTGCTTGTACACCGAGTTGTCCCCCCGCACCGAAAGCAAAGTTGAGAGTACCTCTTAGGCCTATAACCTGCGGGGGAACTTGTAAAATCTGTGCTAAGTCAGCCAATGCATCATAAATTAAATTAGCGCCAATACGCTGTTCATCAGGGGTAACCCAACTTCCGATTGTGACTGTTCTAAAGCCAAAGGTATGTTTAATTTCTTGAAAATCCGCCTGATCATCAAAGCGATAATCAGGGCCTTCTCTTTTAAAGTTAGATGCGATCCTTGGTATGTAACTCATAATTTATACCGAGATTTAACGTGCTCTGGCATCAACTTCGTTTGTTGCATTACCATCCCATTGAGTAAATTAAGCAAGGGTTGTTGATCTATATGTTCATATTCATTCAAAAATAGTGAAACAGCCTCTAAAGTTGATAAACTATGTGCTTGCTCAGCCTTGCGGATGCGATATTGGTTTTTGGGTATTTGAGAAAAAGTCACTTTGGGGAGTTTATTGAGCCATGGATTTAGGGCAAATATTTTGTGTGCTTTTTTCCACGTACCATCAATAACAATTAGTACGTCTATGGGAGCATGCTGAACACTGAGCTGTTGCACAGTGATAGCTTGCTCATTGGGATATAATAAGGCACACCGTTGGTTTTGCGTTATTTTTTGCACTTGAGTAAAGTCATCACTACTTTCTCCAGTGAAAACGCAAATATTGGTTAGCTGTAATTTTAAAAGTCGTACCGTATTTTTTGCCAGAGATACTTCGTCTGGGTATTGTAAAACGATAATTTTGGTTTTATTTGGTAGTGAAGGGGTTACATAATGACATACACATGTTGTTTCAGGGTAATGGCACTTTGTACAACAATTTCTCTTCATTGTTTGCTCTAAAACAAAAACACATGATAAATGTTATCATAAATATCAAATTGTTTTGCTAACGATAGGTGAATTGTCTAGCATTACAAGTAACGACCTGTTGGAAGGGAATTTTATGAACGTAAGTATTGATAATGGTGCACTGGAAAGTATGCAATCTCTGCTTGGGGAGCAATTTGAAGACACTTTGGTTTTTTGTTGCAGTGAATTTGAAAGGTTAGAGAACGATCTCAAATTGGCGCTTGATTGCGATAAGCAAGAAGCTATACGTCATGCCCACAGTTTAAAGTCTAACGCTGCTCAGTTTGGTGCAATTAGCTTAAGCGGCACAGCCAGAGCGATTGAGCAGGGGTTAATCAAAGGAGATGAGCTTAGTGTTACTGAAAATATGGAACAGATAACAGAGCAAGTTGTTGGCTCTAAGTCTCAGTTGCTGCAATGGCTTGCGATGAATCCATAACTTTTATTATTCTATAGATATCTTCGTTTATCCCTCTGGTTTTTCTGGGCATATATAGGCTATGCTAGGCATTGGAAATGGGGGGATAAATGACAAAAATTACAAAAAGTAACAAACTTGACGGTGTGTGCTATGACATTCGTGGCCCAGTGCTCACACAAGCCAAAAAAATGGAAGAAGATGGGCTCAAAGTACTCAAGCTCAATATAGGTAACCCGGCAGCTTTTGGCTTTGATATGCCGGAGGACATGCACCGAGACATTATTCGCAATTTATACTCAGCTCAAGGCTATTGTGATTCTAAAGGGTTATATTCAGCACGTGTGGCGGTGTACCAGCACTATCAGCAAAAATCGTTACCAAATATCAGTGTTGATAATATTTACATTGGTAACGGAGTGAGTGAGCTGATCCAAATGACCACTCAAGCATTGCTTAATAATGGTGATGAAGTGCTTATTCCTGCACCTGATTATCCGTTGTGGACAGCGTCGGTCAAGTTGGCAGGGGGAACACCTGTTCATTATCGCTGTGATGAACAACAAGATTGGTTTCCTGATTTAGTCGATATAAAACAAAAAATAACGAATAAAACCAAAGCACTTGTGCTGATAAATCCGAATAACCCCACCGGAGCCGTATACGATAAAGCGCTACTTCAAGGGTTAATTGATATCGCGCGTGAGCACCAGTTGCTGCTATTGAGTGATGAGATATACGAAAAAATCTTATACGATGGTGCTGAGCACACCTCAATAGCTGCAATGTGTGATGATTTACCTGTTATTACTTTTAATGGTTTGGCTAAAACTTATCGTGCAGCTGGTCTGAGGATGGGCTGGATGATTTTAAGCGGTAAAGTCAGTGCAATGGGAGATTTAGCAACGGGATTAGATATGCTTGCCTCAATGCGTTTATGCGCGAACGTACCTGCACAGTTTGCAATTCAACAAGCGCTTGGGGGGGTGCAATCTATTGATGCTTTAATTGAGCCCGGTGGAAGGTTATTTGAGCAGCGAAATATAGCTTATGATGGTCTAAACAATATAGAAGGTTTGTCGTGCGTTAAACCAAAAGGTGCACTCTATGCGTTTGCTAAAATCGACACACTCAAGTTTAACGTAAAGAATGATGAAAAATTAATGCTCGATTTGTTACGAGAAGAAAAGATACTGCTTGTCCATGGACGTGCATTCAATTGGCCAGAGCCAGATCATTTTAGATTGGTATTTTTACCACATAAAGATGAATTAGAGCCTGCAATGGCCCGTATGCAGCGGTTTTTTGCAAACTATCGTCAATCTTAAATGTTTTATGAGACACAGCTATCACTTGGTTGTGTCTAGATGCACATTTAGACTGGGTAAGTAATATTGGTGATAAAGCGGTTATAAAGCGTTGCTAAATTGCTTAAAATTGCTTTTTTTCCTAACACCTCTTGATTTTTTAATGCTGCAGCGATGTTGTGTATGTTTTGATACTGTTCAAGTTGCTTAGCAACACGCTGGTGGCTAATATGCCAAGGCTCTTGAGCCACGCCTCCTTGATAGCAATTGTAGGGTTTAAAAAAGCTGTACGTTTGTAAATGTTCATCTAGCCAATTGCTAAACTCAGCAAATGGCCCACCTAGTTGATACTCCCATGGTTCAAGTTGCAAGTTTTGATTTGGCGCAAGGCAATTTGCAGCATATATGTCTAAATCGCTGCCAAAGTGATGTCGACTGCCACCCGGCAAAGCAGAGAAAAGCATAATTGCTTCACACTTAGCTTGTTCATCTAGTTTAGATAAGTCAACTTCTTGACCATTGATATCATAGACAGGGCGTTGCTTGGAGAATTTTGCGTTCCAAATAGCAGCCTGACGTTCAAAGCCCCTATAGCTTGACGCAATACGCAGCTCAAAACCGTCTCGCTTGGCTGCGATGTATAACGCGTTCAGGTCATCCGTGATTTCTTTATGCACATAGTTGTTTTGCCAGCAGGCGAGGTGTACATCAGATAAGCCGCAGGCAATTTTTGACATATCCATAAAAGCCTCAAGTCAGCAGTTTTTCTAATATGCGTTCATAAATAAGCGCAAGATTATCTAAATCTTCGATGCTCACACATTCATTTACTTGGTGGATTGTAGCATTAAGGGGGCCAAGCTCGATCACTTTAGCACCAGTTTGAGCAATAAAACGTCCATCAGAGGTGCCACCAGAAGTTTCTGCAGTACTAATTGTGCCAGTGATTTCTTCAATCGCAGATAGGGTGACATCCAGTAAAGGCCCAGGTTCGGTCAAAAATGGCAGGCCATTTAAAGTCCATTCTAATTCATATTCAAGTTGGTGTGTTTTAAGAATATTATTTACTTTGGTTTTTAACTCATCGGCCGTGACCTCAGTGCTAAAGCGAAAGTTAAACTGCACGTATAACTCACCTGGAATAACATTCCCTGCGCCAGTACCACCTTGAATGTTAGATATTTGAAAACTAGTTGCTGGGAAATATTCGTTGCCATTATCCCAAGTTGTTTCACTCAGTTGTGCCAGCGCAGGCGACGCTTTATGTATTGGGTTATTTGCCAAGTGAGGATAGGCTACATGGCCTTGTTTACCTTGGACTGTTAAGTGTCCAGTTAAGGAGCCTCTACGTCCATTTTTTACCACGTCGCCAAGGTGTGAACGTGATGACGGCTCACCGACCAAGCACATGTCTATCTTTTCATTTCGGGCTTGTAATAAATCAACAATACGGGTTGTACCGTTGATAAATGGACCTTCTTCATCAGAGGTAATTAAAAATGAAATTGACCCATTATGGTTTGGGTGTTTAGTGATGAATCGCTCCGTAGCCACAAGCATTGCCGCTAATGAGCCTTTCATATCTGCAGCACCTCGGCCATGTAGCATTCCGTTATAAATTTGTCCATCGAACGGAGGGTATTGCCATGTTGACTCGTCACCTGTGGGCACAACGTCAGTATGTCCAGCAAAGCAAAAGTGAGGCTCTACGGTCCCTTTTCTTGCCCATGTATTTAACGTATCGACAAAAAAGTGCTCTTCGATATTAAATCCAAGAGCACTAAGGCGTTTGTTCATTATGTCTTGGCATCCAGCATCTTCAGGGGTCACTGAAGGGCGTTGGATTAGCGCTCTTGCAAGTGTTATGACTTCACTTAAGTGACTGTCATTCATAGAGAGAAAACCTCTTGGTATTGCTCTTTTTTAAACCCAAGGTGATAGTGATCTTGATGCACTAAAATCGGACGTTTGATCATGGCCGGGGCGTCTAACAATAATTTTTTTGCACTTTGTTCATTGAGCGTTTGTTTTTGCTCATCGCTTAAGGCACGGTAAGTTGTACCACGTTTATTGAGCACATTTTCCCAGCCTAATTGCATAAAGAAAGTATCAATTAAAGCCTCATTGATGCCATCTTTTCGATAGTCGTGGAAAGTAAAATCAATGTTATTGTCGGTGAGTAACTTCTTCGCTTTTTTTATTGTATCGCAGTTTGGAATACCGTACATGATGGTCATATTACTGGCCCTGTGGTGATTGTTTTTTGGTAATGGATAAGAGTGGATCTTGTCCTGCACTCACTTGTTTTAAAGGATAATAACATGGTCCGAGCTTATCTGCATTGAGCACGATGAGTGTTCCTAATATTTTTTGCTGTGATGATGGTAGGTCGAAATAAGCGAGAATTTCACCTTGCTCAATGTGCTTTTTACCAAATGCATTGATGGTTTTTTGGCTAAGTGTATTATATTCGTTTGGCAAGTGAACATGGACCATGAGTTTTAAGCCATTATCAGCAACGATAATAAATTCACAACCTTTGCGTTTTATTTGTTCGATAGTACCTGATATGGGAGATGTTACTTTATTACCTGTCATCTCTACACAGACTCCTCTACCTAACATACTTGTTGCAAGTAAGGTCTCTGGATGTACGCTCAGAGGGTAAACTTTGCCAGTGAATGGACTGGCAAGATTCATCAAAAGATGCTCAACAGAGGCGATAGGGGCGTAGTCTACTGATTTAGAGAATTGCATTTATAAAACCAAATATCCGTCTTTTTTGAGTGCTTTGATAGCTGCATCGATTTGTTGTTGTTTAACTAAAATGTAATCGGTATCGTAGGTAGATACCGAGAAAATTGATATTTGTGCCTTGGCAAGTACACCTGATATATTTGCCATAATCCCTGTTAGAGAAAATCCTAACGGACCAATTACTTCAAGTGCTTTCCAATCCCCTTCAGCAGCAAAACTATCTAATTGAATGTTGCTTGGACAGACAACAGACAATTCATCTTCGGTTTTAGCAATGAAAAAAATATTGGCATTAACAACCGCACTGGGAATAGCGGCATCACAATCTAAACTATGTATCGTAAATGTTTGATTGAGTAACTGTAGCGTTTGTTTTGACACGCTTTACCTCTATCCAATAAGTTTGCTTAAAATCAGTATAGCCAAGAGTTTTTAAAGACACTCTCAAAAAACGCTTAGCTAATCAATGGTTACTTTAGTTGATCTATAATTTGTTGAGCTTGTATTGCTGTAAGCGCAATAGTATATACAATATCATCCACTAACGCGCCGCGGCTTAAGTCATTTACTGGTTTTCGCATACCCTGAAGCATAGGACCAATACTAATGAGCTCTGCACTTCTTTGTACTGCTTTATAGGTTGTATTACCAGTATTTAAATCTGGAAATACAAAGACTGTTGCTTTGCCCGCAACTTTACTATTGGGTGCTTTTTTCTTGGCAACATTTTCCATAATCGCAGCGTCATATTGTAAAGGACCATCAATATCGAGGTCAGGTCTTTTTTGCTGTGCTAATAAAGTGGCTTCACGCACCTTATCAACGTCAGCACCTTGACCGGATGTACCAGTGCTGTAGCTGATCATAGCAACACGCGGGTCAATTCCAAAAGCTGCTGCTGAATCTGCGGACTGAATGGCAATATCAGCAAGTTGTTCGGCCGTTGGATCTGGATTGATTGCACAATCGCCATAAACTAAGACTTGATCTGGTAAAAGCATAAAGAAAACTGAACTAACTAAAGATGAACCTGGTGCCGTTTTGATAAGCTGTAACGGGGGACGAATAGTATTCGCTGTTGTGTTTACTGCACCCGATACAAGGCCATCTACTTCATTTTGTGCCAGCATCATAGTACCCAGTACCACGTTATCTTGTAATTGTTCATGAGCAACAACTTCTGTCAATCCTTTGCCTTTACGTAGTTCAACCATAGGGGCAATGTAATTATCAATGTGGCTCTGAGGCTCTAAAATTGTCACATTTTCGTTAAGTTCAACACCTTGTTGTGCTGCAATACGCTCAATTTCTTCGCGCTCGCCCAGTAGTATCGTTTTCGCGATACCTCGCTGACCGCAAATTGCAGCTGCTTTAATTGTTCTCGGTTCATTACCCTCTGGAAGTACAATGGTTTTGTCGGCTTTACGGGCCAAGTCAGTTAACAAATAGCGAAATGCGGGTGGTGAAAGTTTACGTGTCTTAGCGACTCCAACTGCCAGTTCATTAAGCCAATCAGAGTCAATATGGTTGGCGTTGTGCTGCTTTACTTTATCAATGCGCTGGTCATCATCACTGGGTACTTCCATATTGAAATTATGTAAAAGCAAAGATGTTCGCCAAGTGTCTGCATTTGTTGCCAAAATTGGTAAACCTGTTTGCATCGCCTGTTCACACAAAGTCATGATACGCGGCTCTGGTTTAAAGCCACCAGTTAACAATATAGCACCTAGTTTGGTTCCGTTCATGGCAGATAAACAAGCAGCTACCAGCACATCAGAGCGATCTCCTGGGGTTACTAAAAGCGCACCTGGTGTGAAATGATTCAATATATTTGATACGGTTCTTGCGCAAAAAGTAACTCGGCGTAAACGTCGATGTTCCATATCACCACTATTGATTATTTCCGCTTTTAGATAATTGCGTAAATCAATTACCCGTGGAGCGACTAGGTCGAAATCCCAAGGTATACTGCCAAGTAACATAAACGGGTGTTTACGAAAGATAGGTAAAGATGCTAGACGGTTTATTTCGTTTTCTAACGCATCAGGGTCATGCTGTTCAACAAGATCAGCACGGGCGCGGCCTTGTTCATCGAGCGGCGCATTTACTTTGTTGAAAATACAACCCAGAACACGGGCATGGTTCACTGTTCCGTAATTTCCTGCTGCGATTTCTAAGCGGTCTTCTAGCTGTTCATTGTTGTCATTGCCCGGTGTAAGCACAAACACAATATCAGCGCCAAGCGTTTGTGCTATCTCTCTGTTTACACGTCCTGCATAGGGTTGTAGACGTGTTGGCACCATGCCTTCAATAATAGCCACTTCGTCATCAGCGATGGCACTTTCAAAGCGCTCTACTATTTCTTCAAGTAAGTCATCACCTTTGCCATCTCCTATCATTTGTTCAGCGTAACTAAGTTTGAAAGGCATTGGAGGGGTAACTGCAGAGCCTTGTTGCACAATGACAGTTGATTTTTCAGGGCCATGCTCGTCTTTTCGAGGTTGTGCAATTGGTTTGAAAAAATTCACTTTAACTGCTTTTTGTTCCAATGCTCTGACAAGCCCCACCGAAACAGAAGTTAGGCCTACACCCGTTGATATAGGAATAAGCATAATACGACGTCCCATATTATAGCTCCTGTGCAATGGCAGCGGAGTCGGTTGCTATGACCAACTCCTCATTGGTTGGAATTACAATAGCACAGGGCTTACTTGAGGTGGTGATCACCCCTTGTTGGCCAAAACGTGCAGCCAGGTTTTTATCATCATCCAGTTGTAGCCCTAAAAAACTAAGCCCAGAGACAACTTTGGCGCGGATAGTATTGGAGTTTTCACCTATCCCACCGGTAAAAATAAGTGCATCAAGTCCGCCAAGTGGCACGGCAAACGCTGCGATCTGTTTTGCTAAACGATAACAAAATATATCTAAGGCAAGCTGTGCTTGTTCATGGCCATTTGCAGCGGCTTCTTCAATTGTTCGACAGTCGTTAGATAATTCACTGATGCCTTGTAGACCACTTTGTTTATTTAAGAGTAAGTCTATTTGAGTGGGTGAATATTTTAGCTGATTTACTAAAAAGGTAAAAATACCAGGGTCGATATCGCCACTACGAGTGCCCATAACCAAGCCTTCAAGTGGTGTTAAACCCATGCTAGTGTCAACTGACTGACCATTTTTTATGGCAGCTACTGAGCAACCGTTACCTAAATGCGCACTTATAATGCGTGAGTTTTGTTGATCTAACGCTAAAACTTTGTGGGCTTGGGTCGATACATAATAATGGCTGGTACCATGAAAGCCATAACGGCGAATACCGTGCTCTTTGTATAGTGAATATGGTAAAGCATATAAAAATGCCTGTGGTGGCATTGTTTGATGAAACGCGGTATCAAAAACAGCAACTTGTGGTAATGAAGAGAATGCAGCTTGCGCGGCTTCAATGCCAAGTAAATTAGCTGGGTTGTGCAGTGGTGCTAAGGTGCTGGTTTTTTTATTGCATTTAACACACTTTTTGTGATTAGTACGGAATGTGTAAAGTGTTCTCCGCCGTGCACGACTCGATGACCTATGGCTATTAGGTGCTTGTCTAGTCCGAGTTTTTTTACTAGCTCAACTAGCTGAGCAATGGCTACTTGGTGTGCATCACCATGATTAAGTGTGATCGTTTGTTTTGTGCCATCGTATTTGTATTTTATAAGCGGTTGTTGTTCAGCAAGACACTCAGCAAGACCAGAAAGTACTTCTGAGCCAGATTGAACATCAATGATGGCAAATTTGAGACTTGAACTACCACAGTTTAAAACCAGAACATGGGAAGATGACATAATGACTTTCCGTTTTGACAATAACAGTAAACACGTATTAAGCTTACAGCATAGTGGCGAATAAGCTACGTGCTAGAAAAATGGCTAATTGACTTAATTATTAGCAATTTTACCCGATTTTTTATTTAAAAGTTAGCACCTAGGAGTGATGATGCAAAAAAGTCTTATTTCACAAGTGCAGCTTGGACGCCAATACGCAAAGGAATGGCCAATGCGCAAAGAGCTAGCGCCAGTGTTTGCAGAGTTTAGAGTTATTAAGGCAACGGAAATATCGTTGTCAGTTATGCCTATGCTGGCAATTTTTACGGTGTTTTTTCAAACCAGTCAGCTAGGAATGCAATATTTGCCTCAGGCAATTGCAATTGCGTTGTTTTTTTTATCATTACCAGTTCAGGGGTTGTTATGGTTAGGCAAACGTAGTGAAACGCCGCTTAACCCATCACTTTACTCATGGTATAACGAGCTATACCATAAAATGGTTGCAAATGGTTATGATAGCCCTATGGCTTCTAGAAAGCCGCGATACCAAGATTTAGCTAAATTATTATCTGATATGTTCAATAAAATGGACAAGGCGTTTACCAAAGAGCAGTTTTAGATAAACTGCTCTTTGCTTTATTATTACACGACTTTAAATTCGCTAAGATAAAATGACAGCGTTACGGTGTGCGACGCAGATTTATGTAGCATTTCGTAGTGACTGTCTTTGAATTTCCATGCAAATGGTGTCATTTGTATGAGTTTTTCAATCGTATTTGTCTCGATTGTTTGTTGGGTTTCAAGCAATGTATGATTGTGTAAAGCAAATCCTTGTGGCGATTTTGTGGCGTTATGCACTTGCACATCATCATAAATATGTTCTTTTAACTCAAATAAGTGTTTAGGTCCTGGACTGACAATAAGTAAAGTACCATCATTAGCGCATAATCGATGTAATTCATCTGCAAAAGTGGGGGCAAATACGCTCAGTAGTACATCTGCTGATTGTTTCTTTAGCGGCGCTTGTTTAATTGAAGCTACACTAAAATTGACGTTTTTATAGCGTTTGGCAGCAAATTTTATAGCTGATTTAGAGATATCAACCCCGTAAATTTGTGCGTTTACTTTGTTAGCAATAGCGTGAGTATAAAACCCCTCGCCACAGCCTAAATCAAGTACAGTGTTTGGCTTGTATGATGCAATTAATTCAACGATTGCTTGTTGTAAAAACACATAGTGATCTGTTGCAAAAAATGCTCGACGCGCCTGCACCATAGGTAAATTGTCACCAGGTTGTTTTGACTTTTTGTGTTGTACTGGTAGCAGGTTGATGTAACCTTCCTTTGCAAAATCAAATTGATGATGATTTTCACAACATAGGCTTTGATTATGTTGCACGAGTGCCTGAGCGCACAAAGGGCACTGATACAGTAAAGTCATTTATTTAGATATTCCTGATCGTAAAATGTTTTAACCCAATGTGGGCGATAGGTGATAAGTAATGTGATTAACATACCGTTTAACATCGCTTCTGGAAACCACATAATAACGGCATAAAATACATAATTCTCTTGTAATGTGATCGGATCATACAGGCCAAGAAGATAAAAGTAACCACCACTGATAATTATTTTTGCTGCACCAACAGCCCCTGCACACAAAAATGCGCAGACAAAAATATAAACAAAAAAATGCATAGGTAAAAACCGGTAACACAATAGGTACAAACTGTAGCTTAAAAAAATAGGAATAAATGCTGTAAAGATTAAAAGCTCTGGCAGTTGCGTGGCGGTTAGGGCTGTAAAACCGACAAGTAGCAAGCCGGCTAATAGCGCACTTAAACAAGCAAGTCGCCAGCCCATGATTAGTGTGGCAGCAGTAACACCTAATATATGGATGTTTAGGTGTTCTAATATACCGGCTTTTATTTGCCATAGCAGCGCTAAGCAAAGTGCACAAGCAAATACACCGGTTTGTCGTGCAGGGCGACTGAGCAAAGCATAATAGGTTTGCTTGTTCAGTGTAGCGGCAAATAATACCGCTGCGATGAGAGTAAGCCACATAATCTAAATGTTGAAAGTTGCCCAAATAGGCGCATGATCTGAAGGTTTTTCAATACTTCTCAACTCATAATCAATGTCGCTTTCAACGCAATCTTGCATTAGGCTTTCGGTTGCTAAAATTACATCTATCCGCAGTCCTCTATTATCATCAAAACCACGTGAACGGTAATCAAACCATGAATATTGCTGGGTATCTTCAGGCTTTAGCACTCTAAATGTATCTTTTAGGCCCCAAGATAAGAGTGTATCTAACCATTGACGTTCTTCTGGCTGGAAAGAACACTTACCCGTTTTTAACCAACGTTTACGGTTGGCTTCTCCGATACCTATATCTAAATCAGTAGGAGAAATATTGATGTCTCCCATTACTACAAGCGCTTGCTGGTTGTCACAATATGTATTTAAGTGAGTCATCAGATCAGTATAGAATTGGCGCTTATAAGGAAATTTTGTCTCATGGCTGATATTGTCGCCTTGCGGAAAATATCCGTTCATGACTGTCACTTCTTTCCCTAAAGGACTGTCAAAAGTCCCCATAATCATCCTTTTTTGTGACTCGTCAGTGTCGCTCAAAAACCCTTTTTGAATATGTTTTGCTGGCACTTTAGATAATAATGCAACGCCGTAATGTGCTTTTTGACCGTGAAAATAAACGTGATAACCCATCGCTTTCACATCTTCCAAGGGAAATGCTTCATCATGTACTTTTATTTCTTGAAGGCCAATTACATCGGGTTGATGCTTGTCGATGATTGCCTTTAGCTGGTGTAATCTGGCACGAAGTCCATTGATATTAAAAGAGATAACTTTCATTTATTATAACTACCTTATGATCATGATGATGTCGTTGTCATTGGCACTATTAAGGAGCAAAGCACGAGTTTTAGTGCATGCTTATGACAATAAAAACTAAGCAGTTTAATAATATCACTCATTTAATGTCAGCTAAATATTAGATATCGCGAATTGAAGTTGTATATAGCTTACAGTCTTGGTTAAAATTAAAAACGCCACATACGATGTGTGGCGTTTTAGGGTATTCATATAGCATTAAAATACAAAGTCTACACCCATGGTGATGGTGCGAGAATCTCCATGATACGCCCAGCCCCCAGCTTTGTCTCCTTGGTCTACAAATTTATCATATTGTATTTTAAAGGCGGCGGTTGGTAAAAAATTATACCTTAAGCCGATACCAAGCATATAGTGCTCCTCAAGATCTTCAGTGGGCACTTTAGTTCTTTCATGATCTGCTTTAGAGTAAGAAATATAGGGTTGGTAATCTTCCCAGTTATATACAAGTGATAGCAAGTATGTCGGAAACTCGGTGCCTACATCGTCGTCGTAATCAACAAAGTTCCAGTCAAATAACAAGGTGAACCTATCCAAAGAGATATTACCACCCAATCCAATAAAGGTTTGTGAAAAGGGGGTGTAAGGGTCAATGCTGCCATCTTGTTGAATTGTTTCTCGGTCGCGATCATTTTGGAAATAAACAAACCGTAGGTCGAAATTATCACCTGAAATATTCCAATTCATCCCAGCTATATCTGTCCAAAACTCATTGACCGTTCTTGCAGAACCACCGTACAATTTGTTGTAGTAGAGCATTTCTACATTGTCGTCTGAATATTCGTTACCATAAAATACAGTGATGGTATTGGAGTAATCACCTAGCTCAAAGTCATACATTGCATGCACGCCATTGAATTGCGTAACCTGCCACCAATAAAGGTTGGCCGGTGGACGCATCCAAGGGTAGGCATAACCAACTTCTGAAAACTCAGAAAAGTAATACATAGGTATGTTACGTCGACCAGCCATGAGAGTTAGGTTGTCCGTGGGCTTATAGGTTACATAATACCAATCAAACTCGGGTTCAAAGTCATCGACACCTTTGGCAACTAACTGAGCTGTAGCGCTAAAATTCTCAGCTAGGTCCATTGTCGCTTGAACAGCAAAAATAGATTCGGCTTTAAACGTAATGTCATTTTTATACTGGCCTACATCATAAAAGTCAGCAGTGAGAATTTCATCTCTAGTTTGTCCAGGGTTTAATGGATCATCAACTGTACCGAGTGTTTTTCCCGCTATAATAGAGCCGTATCCACCGATCCGCATATCGGCAAATACACAAGTAGAAACTAACATCGCGATGCTTGAAGAGACGGTTATTAATTTTTTCATATTTATACATCCTACTTAAAATGTTGCCACAACTTTGACTGCGTCTGAGGCCGCACTTGCATCAACATATGCAATTGCATCTGGATTTGAGGATACGGTGGCAATAACTTCGCTGGCTGAGTCCATCTCTTGTGGAGGAGTGCCTTTTCCTGTAAATAAAATTTTGGACCAATAAGCTTTAACTTGACTACTCGATTTACCGATGACTTTAGTATTAAATTCATCGGTTACTGGGTCTTTAGCACTCGTGCTGATTAAAATTGCAGAGCGACCATTGGAAAAAGACTTTGCCTTACCTAAAAAAATTTTTTTAATAGTTGATTGGTCGAAAGAAGATGTATTGCTTGGATGGACAACAATTGCCACCTCGGCATAGGCATTTGAAATATTAAGTAAACCGATAGTGGATACTGCCAGAATAACTTTCCACGTTACTTTTTTTACAGGCCATAACATAGCGAGTTCCTTATGTGGTTAGAGAGTCATAAATTATGTTGGATAACAAAATTAAAAATAGTCTGTGCGGTGAGTTAAGCAAGTATTTGTAGATAAAAAGTAAATTATGTATTTAGCGTTTAAATGGATTGAACTGTAAAGGTATTTTTAACAACAGCGGTTCAGATAAGTGAAAGTTCCTTTTTAAGGTAGTTACAGTGATTGTCAGTATTATTTTTAGGATTTATGGACAGTTTTTAGCTTTTTGGCAGATAGCAAAGTAGGTTAATTATAAAGCAGATATTGTAAAACTATGGATAGTTGTTAGCGTGGCACGATGAATATTTTACATAGATGTAAATAGTCTATTAAATGAGCTTTTAAGGGGGTTTTAATCATTTACAATAAAAAAACTGGTTATATAATGCGCGCAAATTCGTTCAAATTGGGTATATTATGTTTAAGTTATTATCACTAGTTGTTGCACTCTCTACTGTTACTTCTGTTTCTGCGCAGGTTGAATATATGCCTAGTAATGCATCAGCAGAATCTAAGATATGTGTTACTGCAGCCCAACACGGACTCAGCGCTGCGCGTACACAAGCGAAAAAACACGGCATTTTTATCTCACGTTTTTCACAATCATTAACTTGTAATGGTCAAGATATTCGTGAAATGGCGCAACAAGCTAACAACGTGGCTGTAGAGTCTGTTGAAAAGAAAATAGCGTTGGTTGCAAAAACGTCGTCTGCAGAGACTGAGCTTTGTATTAAAGCGGCTAAAAATGGCTTAGCAAGTATTGCGTTGCATGGTCATAAAGCACGTAGCCTACGTTGTAATAACATACCCGTTACTGAGTTTGTTAAGCAGTATGGTAAGACTGCGATATAATTTTATGCACACAGTGCGAAATTGTTAGCTCATCAACTGTATTATAAAACGCCAAGTTATATTACTTGGCGTTTTTCTTTTTATTCACTTGCAAACAATCGTTTGTGGGTTCTGCGTGCATGCTCATCTGTCATTGCGCTTAAATAATCTGCCAGTATGCGCATCTGCATGTTTTCAGTCTGAGCAAGTTGATATTGTTCTTGTGCTGTATAAGGCAGTAGCCTTATTGGATCGCTGGCCAATGCTCGAAATAAGTCAATGAGAAGATTTTGCCCACTAAACTCAATTTGCTGCATTTTTGGTTCTCTTATCAGACGCTCAAACACAAACACTTTTAAAATGCTCAGTATTTGGGCGAACTCAGTCTCTAATGTAACACTGTATCTTAGTAATGGAGATTCAAAGTCAGGGCTTTGAGTTGTTAAGGCACTGTGGACGATAAATAAGTTCACTAATTCACCAATGGCATCTTTACGTAATGCTTCATCTCTTGAAAAAAGTCGTTGGGTGAGCTGGGATAGGTTTTGCTTGAGCCAAGGAGAGCAAAGCGCTGCTAGTTTAGGTTCAGCATACTGTGTCCAATCAGCATGGGTTAGAGTATCTGTCGCTATGGCATCTTCCAAGTCATGCACAGCATAGGCAATATCATCTGCCAACTCCATAATTGCGCAATCCAAAGATTTAAACTGTGTTTTGCAACGATACTTGTCAATAGCTTGGTGCTGTTGTAATAAAGATTGGTCAGTTTTAGAAAAGGGCGAAATAATCCAATTAAATACGTCTTGATCGCACCGATAAATACCTTTTACTGGCAGCCAATCGTTTGCTTTAATAAAGCGTTGATTTTTGTCGTGTATGGGCTTGTTAAACCACATTGTGTCGATAATGGCTGGGTACTTAACAAACCCTAATAATGTACGACGGGTTAAATTCATGCCAAACCCTTTGCTGTAAGGTTCGAGTTTTGAGACGATCCTTAACGTTTGTGCGTTGCCCTCAAAGCCCCCGTTATCTTTCATTAGATAATTGAGAGCTGTCTCTCCGCCGTGGCCGAATGGTGGATGACCAATATCATGTGCCAAGCATAACGTTTCTATCAAACTGGTTGATGGGAAGTGCAAAAACTCTGGGTTTTGGATTTTTAAATGCCTTAGCAAGCCACTACCTATTTGCGAAACTTCCAGTGAGTGTGTTAAACGGGTTCGATAAAAGTCGTTAACACCGATACTCATAATCTGTGTTTTAGCTTGTAAGCGACGAAACGCGGCAGCATGAATAATTCTTGAACGGTCAACTTGCCATGGCGACCGATTGTCATTTGGACGGTGTTTATGTTGCTGAGATAAGCGTTGTTGCCAAACTGTTTGCATTGTTGCTCCGTATTGAACTGGGCCATGGGCTATACTTTAACTTGTGAAATAAACAGAAATTCGCGTTTAATTATCAGTTTAAGTATAATCTATCGTTGATTTATACGTAAAAATATAACGTTGTGTGCTTGTATACCGATACTAGCAAGCTGGCTCGGTAACTTACAGTCCAAATAAATGGAGTTGGCTGGCACACAACCCAAGAGGAAATGCATGCAAAGCAGAATTATAAAATTAGTTATATTCTTAGTCTCTATATGGGCATTAAGTTATCCCTTTTTATATCAAACGACATCACCGCTAACCTCACAAGGCGATGTGCAGCACAAGCAACCAACCAAGTTAAAAGTGGTTGAAAAGCCACTTCATAATGTAAAGCTACCAGCGTTTGCCAGTATTAATGATGTTAAAGAAAAGAAAAAGCGTTTTTTTGATTTTATAAAGCCCCATGTTGTGGCAGAAAATAAGTCTATAAAACAGCATCGTGCAACTTTGGAAATTGCGTTGATGATGTTACAGGTTGATGAGAATTTAACGAAAGCTCAGCTTAGGAAAATAAATACAATTTTTAACTATTATCGCTTAGACAGCAGCACATTATCTGTTGCCTCTTTGCAAGAAGCGTTAATGCATGTTGATATTATTCCTAAAGAGCTGGCGCTGATGCAAGCTGCCAATGAGTCAGCTTGGGGCACATCTCGTTTTGCACGTATTGGTCTGAATTTTTTTGGTCAATGGTGCTATAAAAAAGGGTGCGGTATGGTGCCAAAACACAGAGACTCTGATGCCGCCCACGAAGTTGCTGCATTTAAATCTGTACGTGCGGCAGTTAAGTCTTATTTTCGAAATATTAATACGCATGATGCTTATAGCCAATTACGTGAAAAACGAGCGCAGTTAAGAGCGCAAAAACTGCCGATTGAAGCAACAGTTCTAACACAGGGGCTTATTGCATATTCCGAACGCGGAGATGCCTATGTGGAAGAACTCAACGATATGATCCGTCACAATAAGGACTACTTTGATGCCAAATAAGAGGATTGCTTTTGCACTGGTATTGCTGAGTCTTTGTGGCACTCTAAGCGCTAAAGAGTTTGTAGTATCTTACGATGGTTTTTTTGATCGCTTAAAAGTACTCGAAAAAGGCAATTTTGAGTTCGCTCGTGTTAATTTTTATGTGGTTGATATTGCAACCCTAGCACCTTGCCAAATTGCTAAGGGTGAGATTATTACTGAAAACTCCAGCGCTCCATTAACTTTCACACCTGACGCGCAACTGTTACTGCCTTATGATAAGCAATTAGATAAAGACAAGGCAATTGTCGTAATTGAGCCGAAAAACCCTAAACATGACTGCCAACTTAAGTTTCAGATTGAGGCCGAGCACTTTAGTATTGAAAACCTGAACACCGCTGATTTATATCAGCTTCACATCGAGTTTGACGAGTTGCTATCTGATTTGTCTGGCTTTTTTATTAGCAAATTAATGAGCTTTTTATTACCAGAGCAAAAAGGGGTGAAGGTTGTGTTTAATGGCCCAATTAATTTCGTTAATGAACAAGTTCAGTGTAGTGAAAATATATGTACGTTTGAGGTCAGCGAGTCTTGGCAAACTCAGAATGAGACATTGTTAAGTCATCATACCAACATGCAAATTGAGCAGGTGACCCCTTGGATTGAAAAGTAAATGGCCCCCAAGCTTAGTTATCACATTAAGCTTGGGAATATTGAGGCTCTTAACTGTATAGCAAGTGCTACAAACACTGGCGTTTAGACGTTGGTAACATCAATAAATAATGATTCGTCGATATTGGTAGATGATATCACTGCTTCACTAAATTCATACTCTGCACGTTCACCTTCTCTGTCCAAAGGTAAGCTATTGAAATCAAATAGTGCTCTATCTGCCAGCTGACTCGGACTTACATTCTGAATTGACTTAAAAACGCTCTCTACACGACCAGGGGTTGTTGTATCCCAATCAGTTAACATGGCTTTGATAGATTGTCGTTGTAGGTTCTCTTGCGAACCACATAAGTTACAAGGAATAATAGGGTAGTTTTGATACTCAGAAAACGTGATGAGATCTTTTTCTCGGCAATAAGCAAGAGGCCTGATGACGATATTTCTTTCATCATCTGAGCGTAACTTTGGCGGCATTGCTTTCATTCTAGAGCCGTGAAACATATTTAAAAACAAAGTTTCTACAATATCGTCTAAGTGGTGGCCTAGTGCTATTTTAGTTGCACCAATTTTCTCTGCAAATGAATACAACGTGCCGCGTCTTAACCTAGAACATAAGCCACAGGTTGTTTTACCTTCTGGTACTTTTTCTTTTACCACCGAGTAGGTATCTTTATCTACGATATAGTAAGGAATATCAAGAGTTTCAAAATAATCTGGTAAAATATGCTCTGGGAAACCAGGTTGTTTTTGATCTAAGTTTACAGCAATAACGTCAAACTTTACGGGGGCGGACTTTTGCAGGCTCAGTAAAATATCTAACATCGCAAATGAATCTTTACCACCGCTAATACATGCCATAACAACATCATTATTTTCAATCATATTGTAATCAACAATGGCATTTCCAACGTTTTTTCTTAAACGTTTCTGCAGTTTATTAAATTCAAGACTTTTTTGTTTCGCGTCTATTTGACTCATTATTGGCACCCGCACTTCGTCAATGTCACTGACTGATTTATTCAATAAAATAGAGGGCCGTGATTATACGTACTTTTCCTTGTGTAAACTAGGGTGTGTTGATCTTTGCTGTGTGTTCTTAGATCAGTCATTCGAGTGTTTTCCCAAGCCAGAACCTGCGTTGTACATAGTTATTCTATATAAGTCAGGTTAAAACGTAGCAAAAGCGCCCAAAGGGTTGAATAAAGTTCATACCTAAAAGATCAACACGCCCTAGCCTTGTTGTGCGTTAAAGCATTGTTGGCATCAAGGTTAAAAAACCAAGTGTAATTCATTTTAATGGGGCGAATGTACAGGTTGTAAGCACAGGCTTTTACACGTCACGGTGTTTCTGCCTGCTTGTTTAGATTCATATAAGGCGGAATCTGCAGCTTCAACCAGCAGCCATTCATTCAACTTAAGAATATTGGCATTGTGAGAAGCCAGCGTGCAATAGCCAACAGAAATAGTAACATATTGATGTGTGGAGTCATCAGCATGTGCAAGTTGCAATCCTCTTACTTTTTCCATAAGCCTTGCTATAAAGTCACTGGCAGCGCTTGTATCCGTGCAGGGTAAAATTAGGGCGAATTCTTCTCCGCCATATCGAGCTGCTAAGTCGCCAGGGCGGTGTGCACTTTTTTGTATTAAAAGTGCAATACTTTTTAGGCAATCATCACCTGCAATGTGGCCAAATTGGTCGTTATATTTTTTAAATTCATCGATGTCTATCATGGCAATAGTAATCGATTCGTTTTGTCGACGAGCGCGGCGAAATTCAACACTTAACTGCTCGTCAAAAATGCGCCTATTCGCTAAATTAGTGAGGCTATCAGTATTAGCCTGACTTTTAAGTAATCTAATTGCATTATGATAATTTAAGTGTGTTAGCACGCGTGAAGCGACGACTCTAGGATTAAGTGGCTTAACGATGAAGTCAGCCCCGCCAGCATCAAATACTTTTTCTTCAAAATTGTGGCCTGTTTGACTGGTAATAAACAGCACGGGGATATCCGATGTATTAGCGTCATTTTTTATTTTGGCGCATATTTGTAACCCATCAAGGTCGGGTAGGTTCATATCTAACAAAATGAGGTCGGGTCGATATTTGCTCATTGATATAAAAGCATGGGCGGCGTCTGGTGCAAAGCGGATACGACCGACCTTACGTAACACCTTATTGAGCGTGATAACAACCGAGCTGTCATCATCTATAATGAGTATCTCAGGCGGTTTTCCCTGCCAGTTTAAATCGCTCATGTGGGTTCCTCTATTTCACCAGCTAAAGTACTTATAATGGTGATTAATTCTTGGTAGTTTAATTCTTCTAGGTATTTTTGTAACAGTGCGAACTGTGCTTTGCCTAATGCATCGTACAGCAACGCACTGTGTTGCTCTATTTCATCCAGTGCAGCTAAGTCTTGTTCTTGCAGCAATAGCAATATTTGTTGTGTAGTTTCGTGAGTTAATGAGGCTGAACTGTTTGCACTGGCATTGACGATATTATCTAGCTGTGACGCACGCCATTTAGATAGTGTCTCATTACTGGCCTGTTCTAATTGTTTGAGGCTTGCAATTAATTGTATAAGCGTTGCTTTGGCACTTGTTAAGTCTTTTTGTAGTGAATTTTCTGCTTCTGAAGCAAGAGTATGCAGTTGTTGTGCACCTACCGTACCTGCGGCGCTTCTGAGCTTGTGTACTTGGGCTGCTATCTCAAGTCGATATTGCTGTTGATCATCCTCCATAATATTTTCAATGGGAAGCGTTATAAGGTTGGTATGCTCGGTTAATAATCGGTCCAATGTTTTCAGAAAAAGTTGCTCATCGCCAAGTAATAATTGCTTAGCTTGACTTTGATTTAGCCCTTCGATTTTTGGCCAATTATCAATATCGGCATCTGGTTTTGAGTCCAAAGGCTGAATTTGGGGTAATTGACTGCGGTATTCTCCGACACAGCTTCTAAGTGTTTTTATCAACGATGAAGGTTCAAAGGGTTTACTAAGAAAGTCATTCATTCCCGATGCCAAAGCACGTTCTTTTTCTTCGACTAAAGCGCCTGCAGTAAGTGCAATGATAGGCAGTGCTGTTAAGCCCAATGATTGACGTATTAGTTTGGTGGTCTCTAGTCCGTCAATACCGGGCATTTGCACATCCATTAATACCGTGTCGTATAACTCGGGCGTACTTTTAAGCAGTGAAAGTGCATTCTCACCACTGTTGGCTGTATACACATGAGCACCATTTTTAATTAATATACTAGAGGCCACTTCAAGGTTTACCTGGCTATCATCAACAACTAAAATATGCATTCCAGATAGCCATTTGGCTTTGATTGCATCTGTGCGAGTCGATTGAAGAACCTGATGTGCGTTACCCGTACTTTGAGTGACGGCATCATTTACAGCGTTAAACAACCCTGATGCATTGATTGGTTTTTGCAACACATTATAAATGAGGTCAAAGTCGTCAAGAGGTCGAATATCTTGTGGCGATGTTGCAGAAATCATTAACACAGTAGGTAATTGTTCGCGCCCAACTATTGCAGCGAGTTGCTTTAAAGCACTTATCCCGTCTAGCTTGGGCATTTTCCAGTCAACTAACATGACTTCAGGCAAGCGCAGTTTTTTAGTTTTACGGTAGGTATAGTTCTCAATAAGTGCTTCGCCATCTTTAACTATTTCTGAGCGCCACCCCAGTGCTTTGGTAATGTTTTGTATGCGCTTGGCGTCATCAGGGTTGTCTTCAGCAATGATAATAAACAAGGATTCATTTTGATTTGGTAGGGCGTTTATTTGATGCTCATTGGCGACATGTAAGGGTAGGCAAACCATAAATTGACTGCCTTGCCCTGGTTTGCTGGTTACCGATATTTTACCATCTAAAAGCGACACCAATTTTGAAACAATCGACAGCCCCAATCCTGTGCCACCAAAGCGCCGCGTTGTGCTATCGTCAGCTTGAGTGAACGGCTTGAACAATTTGCTTTGTGCTTGCTCTGAAATGCCAATACCAGTGTCACACACCTTAAACTGCACATCAATGAGCTCACTATTATGTGCACTGCTACTAGATAGCGGCTCAACGGTTAATGATATGTCGCCTAATTCTGTAAATTTAATCGCGTTACCAAGCAAGTTCACTAATATTTGTCGCAACCGTGTACTGTCTGTTACAACCCAGCGTGGTAAATCGGGGTGAATGTTAAGGCTGAAATTTAACCCTTTGGTTTGTGATTGAACCAAGAAAATGCTGCTAATTTCTTCTAGTAGCTCAGTGAGTGCAACTGGGCTACTTTCAATTTTCATCTCATTGGCTTCAATTTTAGATAAGTCTAAAACATCGTTTACAATCCCGAGTAATGACTTGCCTGACATTTGTATTTTTTCCACCAGTTTTAAGTGCTCATCACTTAGCGGCTCTTCGATAAGTAAGTGGGTTAGGCCAATAATTGCGTTGAGTGGCGTGCGAATTTCATGGCTGGTGTTAGCTAAAAATACACTTTTGGCTTCTGTGGCTTTTTCTGCTGTTAATAATGCGTTTCGAAGCTGTTCTTCAATTGCCAGACGCTCGCTAATACTTCTGATTGAGGCGGTGATCAGCAATTGTTCATCAAGCCTAACACCTCCTAAGCTTACCTCTACGGGAAGCTCGTTACCCATTGCGTCAATAGCCCACAACTCTCTATTTTGCGCCATGGTACGTGTTTGTGGCTGTTCACTAAATTGTGCGAGGTGATGGTTATGAGCATCACGGTATTTTTTTGGAATAAGCACGTTAATAGAAGACCCTTCAAGGTCTTCGCGGTGATAACCAAATAGCTTGACTGCTTGAGCGTTGGCCATTTGTATCGTTCCGTTGCTATCAGTGACCAGTGTGGCATCAGGCGCCGAGTCTAATAGAGCTTTAAAGCGCGCCACTTCTTTGCCACGTTGAGATTGTTGTTTGCTCAGCCACTGTTCTCTGTGTTTAGATTGCGCGTTGCGCCAACCCCAAAATTGTATTATCGCACTAATTAATGCAACGCCTGTTAAACCGCTAAGAACTAGCACAAATTGTAACAATAGGTCTTTAATAATAGGAAACTGAGGTACGGTTGAGTGAATATTTAACGCTTGGGGTTCGAGTGACTTGTCATGCAGAAAGTGACTTTTTTTAGCCCATACGTTGCCAAACTGGCCGCTTAAAGTGCGCAGCCCAAGTATATCAGTGGCTGAAGACCAAGCTGTCCTGCTAAATTCATCTTCCCACTTGAATGACTCATTGAGTTCAAATGCAAAAGTTCGGGTTGAGGTTGGATGAGATAAAAATTGGTTATAGGCATTCAAAATATAAGTTTCAATACCGCTAGATGTGTTTTTAGAGGCCATGTTAAGTAAAGGGGCGGCACTGACGTTAATGACTACAATACCCAGTGGGTCACCGTCTTCGTTTTCTATAACCGTCGCAAAACGCCACACAGGTCTGGCGGGGTATTCGATTTGGCCCACTTCTCTATTTAAGTTAATCGCTGAAACATAAACGTTATTAGCACCTAGTTTAACCGACTGGGTAATATAAGGTTCTCCTTTTTTGCTTTGTAATGTAACCCCATCGAATGTTCTTAATGTATCTGTAAATCGCTGAACTTTTACCGATTCACGCCAAATTTCACTGGCCGCAATAAATCGTACTTGATGAACACTCGGTGTTGCTAACATATAGGCTTTGAACACATCGGCTAAACGTGCCCTTGCATTGATACTTAATTGGGCATCCGGCTGCGGTAAATTGAGCATGACAGAAGAGACGGTATTTGCTAAAAATAGCACGCCGCGATGATACTTTTTAGCTTCTTGAGAAAACAAATTGAGTGCTTGTTTATTGACTTGCACTAACTGTTGTTTAACATCACTTAATTGTCGCTCAGTAATAAACCAACAAGACGTCATAAACAATAGGACTATTAGTATTAATGTTGGCGGCCATGTTTTACAAAACACCGCGCTTTTTATGTAGGCAGTAATGCTAGCAAGCCCAGTGAGCCTCTCGGGGCTGTTTTGTTCGGCTATAATTTGCGGATGTACTAAGCTCAAAATTAAGCTAAAGAGCAAAGTGGCGCTTAAACCGATAATAAGTACCTGCTGAATATTCCAATTATCGATTGCTTTGAGTGCTTTTGCGTTTGGCGTTACCGACAAAGCCCAGTGCTGGCCCATAATTGAAATAGTCGATGTTATGGTGTGCTTTGAGTATGGCGTAACGTCTTGGTCATTAGACTCGTAAAAAGCAGTGTTAGAGCGGGTATCTGTTAGGGTAAAGAGGACCTCAGGCACAGTTTGACTAATTGGCGCTAAGACTTGATCGATAACCAAAGGGGAGTATACCCAACCTATCGTAGACGCCTCTTGCGAATTAGGTGTCAACATTGTCTCTAGTTTATTGTAGATAGGCAGCATAATGAGTACGCCCTTTTGAGGCTTATTATTTGCTTGCACCAGAGTAATCGGTAGTGTCAAATGGGGTTGGTTATTTCTAGCGGCCGCTAATGCAGCCTCCCTGCGGTTACGCTCAGAGCCAATATCAAGGCCAACTGCTTGAACGTTATTGTATTCTGGGTAGATATATTTGATGATAAATCTATCAGTGCTATGCGCATTGAGTGTTTTAATTGTAAAATTAGGTGCGCCGTCAGCTCTTGCTTGTATTAAAAATTGGCGCTCTTGCGATTTGGGTACACGCTCAATAAAACCCAAGCCCAATAAGCCAGGAAACTCTAGCTCAATATCTCGGCTATTAATGTAGTTTTCAAACTGTTCTCGAGATAGATTATTTACACCCACGGCAAGTATTGCAGCTCGAGTGCCACTTAATCCATATTCATAGTACCGAAACCGTTTGTTAATATTATCTGTGATCTCGCTTGCTATTATTTGGGAGTAGGCCGTGAGTTCATATTCATTTTGCTTATGTAATAGCCATGCGGCACTTACTGTAATAAAAAAACCGATGGTAAAAGGCAACCACCAAGTTGTTCGACTTAAAAGCATTTGCCACTTTATCGTCATATCAAGTACCTAGTTTGAATTTGATCGGCTGTAACCGGCTTTGAAAAATAGTAGCCTTGTAATAAAGGCACGCCCAATTCTTGAAGGCGTTGAGCTTGAAACTGCGATTCTACGCCCTCAGCAATAGAAGATAGTTTCATACTTTGGGCAAGAGTAGAGATTGTTTTTACAAGTACTTCATCGGGGTTGTCTATGTTTAATTGAGCAACAAATGACTTATCAATTTTAAGTGAGTCGACGGGTAGGTCTCTCAAATAGCTTAAACAGCTATACCCAGTACCAAAATCATCGATTGAAATTGAAGTGCCCAGTTTTCTGAGTCGGTCCATATCGCTCTTTATCTGAGTTAAATTTTCTAGCATTAAACTTTCGGTCAGTTCGAGCTCAACCATATTGGGGTTTATTGCCTTTTGGTCCATTACACTGAGAATAAAAGGTAAAAAACTCGGGTCAAGGAACTGAATCGGCGAAATATTAATACAAACCCGAATATGTAACCCTTGATTTAGCCACTTTATCTGCTGATCAAAGACAAGGTTTATCATAAGTTCACCCAGCGGTATAATAAGCTCGGTTTCTTCAGCTAGCGTAATAAACTCACTTGGTGGGATCATATTGCCATTTTCATCTTTAATTCGCATCAGTGCTTCAACAGCTTGTAAGTGCCCAGTTTTGGCACAAATAATGGGTTGATACAAGGGGACAACTAAGTGTTTGGCAATCGCATTTTTTAACTGAATATATCGTTTGCGTCGTGACGTATAAACAGATTCCATTTCTTGAGAATAAAAGCAGAGCCGACCGTGTGAGGCGTCTTTTTTAGCTCGATGTAATGCCGCGTCAGCGTGCAACATAAGTGACTGCGCATCGCATGCATCCTCGGGAAAAATACTTAAGCCAATACTAATGGAAAAATTATGCACTTCGGGGTGACGCGTCATAAATTTCAATATATGTTCTTGAATTTGTATCGCTAAACTTGCAAGATGACTGGGTGTTTCTAAATTTGGTACTAACACAATAAATTCGTCAGCGGTATGTCTACTGAGTGTTTCATGTTTAGTTAGCTGAGATTTAATTTGTTGAGCTAATTTTTTAAGCAGTATATCGCCAAAATCAAAGCCAAACTCTTCGTTAATTAATTTAAAGCGGTCAATATCAAGCAGCATTAAGCCTAACTTAGAGCCACTGTTTTGTGATTCGGATATTTTATCTTTTAGCTTATCCATCAGTAAGAAACGATTGGGGAGCTTGGTGAGTTGATCGTATTGCAGTGCATGTGACATCTTTAATGCCATTGCTTGCGACTCGTTCACGTCATTAAATACAATGACTGCGCCAATAGTTTTACCCGCTTGTGAAATCAGTGGTGCAGCACTGTCTTCTACGTGAATCCACTGGTTATTTTGAGATTTCATTTGGCAGTTGAGTACCATGCCTACAATGCGGTGCTCAGCAATAGCCACTCGTATTGGGTTGATATGCGCAGGTCCATCATTACCAAGGCGCAGGGGCATCACCTGTTCTATTGGTTTATGTTTAGCCTCATTGAGTGTAATGCCGGTAATTAATTCAGCAGTAGGGTTCATGTATGTGACTTGGCCATCGATATTAGTAGTAATAACGGCATCACCAATCGACTCTAAAGTAACACGCGCATGTTGGCTTACTTCGAGTAGCTTTCTTTCTCTATCTTTTAATTTTAGTTGCGTGCTAACTCTTGCAGCTACTAGCTCTGGCTGCAAAGGTTTTATAATAAAATCAACTGCACCGCTTCTTAAACAGCGAAGTTGATCGTCAACAGAGTTATATGCAGTAATAAAAATAACAGGAATATTGGCAGTTTTGTGATCACATTTGAGTTTTTCGAGTACTTGATAGCCATTAAAACCAGGCATTTCAATATCAAGTAAAATGACATCGGGGATAATTTTTAAAGCTTGCTCACAAGCTTTAACACCGTTTTGCTCAAAGAAAACTTGACCTAATGGCTTAAGTACTTGATGTAGTATGGTAATTTGATTTGCGTCATCATCAACCAGTAAAATTCTGATAGGTGCTTCACTAACTGAAAACATGGTTATTCCTTATAAACATGCAATACGAGGCGGTTATTTTGATTTTTACCTAGCACATTACAAACTACAATTAACCTGAACAGCGAACCATTTTAATTAGACATGCTCAGCTTTATGTAAAGCGTAGACTAATTACACAGATCAGCAATTTACTGCACTTTCTTATTTTGGCTTGTTTGCTTAATTTCTGGTTAAATACGATAGTTTTGTGAACACAGAAGCGTGCATATGATAGCGTTTGTAGATGAACAAAAAACCACCATGATGGTGGTTTGGTTCGCTAACAATTTTGCACTAGGGTGCAGTTACTTGAACAAGTTGGGTAGAGCCCCAAATTTGTTCAAATTGGGAAAAATGTTACTCAGTGTGCTTTGCTCAACACCGAGCCAAGCGCCTAAACTTGCAGCGTACTGATCAACAGATATGGTGGGAATTAAGCGTCCATGGCCTGCATCTAAAGCATGGTTTAATGACGGCTCAGGTACGTCTCCAAAAATTGTACCGCCGTTTACAGCGCCGCCCATGATAAAATGGTGTGCTCCCCAACCATGATCGGTACCATCACCATTAACCGTTAATGTACGGCCAAAATCTGATGCTGTGAACAATGTCACGTTGTCGGATAACCCTAGACTTTGCATTGCACTGTCAAAAGCTGACATAGCGCCATCCATTGCAGATTGTAACTGGGGTAACGTTTTAGCCTGTCCTGAATGCGTGTCAAAACCGCCCATTGCGACGACAAATACTTGCCGTTTTTCACCCAGCTGTTCACGTATGGCAATAGTTTTACTCACCGTTTCTAACTGTTTTGCAATTGCAGTTGCAGGGAAAGGAGGAAGGTTTATTGAGCTACTGGCTAAAGCGTCATTAAATTGTTCATTACTCTCAAACGATTGCTTCATTTTAATGGCAATGTCTTGTTCAAGTAAATTGTCACTTTGATTTGGCATTGCGCTAAAGTGTTGTTTTAACAATGTTGAATTATCAAATTCTTCGTAGATATTGATGTTGGCAGCTTGCCCATTACTCACATGATAAGGCTGCGTTTTATCTCCGGTGATCAGCAGCCCAGAGCCAGTAGTTGTAATCGCCGAGAAAGTAGTAGGTGCTTGTCCAGTTTGATTTATGAGCGCATCGTTAAGTTTACCAGCCCAGCCAAACTGTGCGCCTTCAGTTGAGCCAGACATCCAAGTTGATTGCTGATCGTTATGCGAAAATAATCTCAGAGGTAACTTAGCTAAATCTGACTCAATTGCGTTGGCATTGGTTGGTTCTAGCAGTGGCCCGACATTGCCAATAATTGACAACTTACCCTGTTGATAGAGGCTAGCAACTTGTTTAAACTCTGGGGGCAAAGCAAACTTTCTAGGGGCAAAACGCGCAGGAGTATTCAGTGCAAGTAAGTTTTCTCTGTTTCGCTTTACAGTGTAATGCTGCAATAGTTCGCTTCTAATGCCAGCCCATTTACTGTAGCTAGGTTCATCAAACGGGATCAGTGTGTCGTGATTATCCATTCCACCGTATAAAAAGACACACACAATAGCTTTATAGTCCTCATTATTATTAATTTTTGTATTAGCCAATGCTTGACCCAAACTTAAAAATGAAGTGGCAGCAATAGAAGCGCTGCTTGCCTTTATAAAAGAACGTCTATTCATGGGTTCTACTCCTACTTTTGCACCAGATAATCGGGGCTGGTCATAGTTAACAATATTGCCATTTGTACACGAGGTAAGTAATCGTCTTCTTCGTCAATGGGCACTTCACGCAATATTTTTTTCATTAGCGATTTGCTTGATGCTGACATTTGGTTGGCAGTTAACAAAAAATCAAGGTGTGCTATGAGCTTATCTAGATCATGGGCAATATTTAACTCATCTTGATAAGTGGCTAAAAAGCTATTTATTACATCATCTGGATTTACTTCAATATTGGTTTCTTCAAGCAGTTCAATCATCTCTTCTAAGTCAGGCGCTTGTTGAAAGCCAAAAATATAATGCGTCATAAAATTGGTATAGCCTGCAATGGTACTTGCGTTAGTTATTTCAAGTTCTGGTGCCACAAGATTATTACTTGCCGTGATTGAGCCTGGGGCTTTGTATCCTGGGCGGTAGAAGTTAAATACGCTAGGTGCGCGATAAGGGTGTTGAGCTAAGCGGCTTACATAGCTGGTATCCCATAACTGTGGTTGAAATTGTGGTGTAATGTTTTGTATTTTAAAAGTGCGCGCCCACTGAGTGAAGCGTAAAATAGGTTCTCTGATCTTTGCTCCTTGAGCTGTAGCCACATTACGCGCTTCACTATCAAACAAAATAGCAGCAAGTGTTGCACTTAGAGAGCCTCGTCGGCCATCACCAATGATAGCATCATCTGGTAATTGGAATTTGCCCGTATTAAATGCCGTTGCTGCGCGTGCAATATATTTTGGTGTAGGGTTAGAACTCGTAAAGCGCTGAATGAGCTGTTTTGCAATAAAAGGGCCTAAATTAGGGTGCGCGAATATGTGATCCAGTGCCATATCAATGGAAGTTGTAGCATCCGTATTCGCGGGAATAGTTAAGCCTAAAAAAGGTTTTTCTTTAGTGGAGTGTTGTTCAGGTAAGGTGGTCATGGGTAATGAAAAGACGGCATTGTAAAACATATCGTCCTGTTCAGCGCTGTCTTCATCATAGTTGAGGCCTGTGAATACTCGTGCAAGCCCGGTGATATCTTCGTTGCTATAAAGTTCTTGAGCATGCCCGCTACTATCAAGCACTGGCGAACCATCTTGGTTTAATGCGACTAAACCTAATGTAAACAATTGTAGTAACTCTCGGGCATAGTTTTCATCGGGTACAGTGCCTTTTTCAGCATTACCTTTTTGGTTGCCCAGATAAGTGAGATAATAGCCCATAGCTGGAGAGTAGGTGATATCTTCTAAAAGTGTTCGGTAGTTACCAAATGCATGTCTGATTAATATGTCTTGAAAGCTTGCCACCATTTCAGGGTGCTCGCTCAGTTCATCACCGGCCCCATTTGATACGACCAATATTTGCGACAATGCATATGCCATGCGTTGACGTAGCTGATCTTCACCGAGAATCGCATTTTGCCAAAAAGCGATACTCGTTGATTCTAAATAAAAAGGGCTATAAGCATTGATATCTTCCATACGATAAAGTAACTGATGCTTTTTTACGATTGGCAGCAAAAAGCTTGCTGGTTGTGTTAATTGTGCTTTAAACCAGTCAGCTGCAGGTGTATGTGTGAGTTGTTCTATTTGTGTTAAAGTTGCACCAAATGTGGCTTGGTGCAAAAATCGAGCTGTTTTTTGTGGGCTTGAAAAAGTGCTGTCATTAATTACGATACTGCCATTGCCTACATCATCGGGTAATGGTGTTGCAGTTTGCGGTATTTTTATGGGCTGTTGTTGTTCTGAATTAGCTGAACCGCCACAGCCAATTGCGACGGTGATTAGCGTTGCAATGAGCGTATCGCGAAATGTTATTTTTATAGTCATAGCATCCTCTTGTCTGTTTGAATGTCTAGGGTCTGTTGAAC